>DYQV01000542.1 GCA_020719105.1 Rikenella microfusus | reverse complement strand
TTGGAACCGGGGGTGCCGGATTAGGCGGAACAGCCGTAATGATTCAGGGTGATTTTACCGGAGGTATTTACTTTGTATTAAAATAAGCATCAGATTAGTAATCATAAAAAAACCTGTCAGCAAAGCCAACAGATTTTTTTTGTTGATTCCTGTATGAATTAATTTGAGTTTGAAATAAAAATCATTAATGTCCAGTTAAATAAATAGATTCCTCCCTAAGGTCGGAATGACAATGAATTAGCTTATTTTTCAGTTCGAGGGGGGTTGGTTGGCGGCTTCGCCGCCAACCAACCCCCTAACATAAAGCATTGAACGTCATTTCGAACGAAGTGAGAAATCTCTTGTTAATTAATACTACTTTGACAGATTTCAAAATGTATTGTTTTACTTTTTGGTGAAACATGGTGGCTTGGTGATTTAGTGGCAGTATTTTTAGCCACCAAAGCACCAAATTTTTCTAATTTGTCAAAGTACAATTAAAAGAATTATTTTATTCCGTACAACAGCGATTAAAACCAAAATGAAAAATATTTTAAAGTGCCGTGTCAATATTTTAGCTAAATTCATGTTTTAGTAAATTGGCAATAATGCAAATGAATAAATAAGCCAGATTAATGAAATTGAAATTAACCAATTCATTTAGGGGTTTTACAGTAATAGCACTTATACTGCTATTCTTGTCCGATAGCGCCAAAGCCCAATTAACGCAATATATAAAGAACGACAGTACCCAGGCCCGGAAAGACATTGTGGATGTACTGTTTGGGAATAAAAGGGACAGCATCCTGCAAGCCCCGGATTATGGCGACAAAAATTTTTTCTTCTCTATAATGCCTTTATCGGGTTCTTCCGGTCAGCGGGGTATTGGGGTTTCCACAATAAATGCAGCATTTTGCATGGGTGATCCAAGTGACACGCGCCTTTCAAACGTCACGTTTTATCCCACTACCAATTTTTACTCTTACATTCAGTTTAGGGCACTGTTAAATTTGTGGTCCAGTAAAAACTCCTGGAATTTTCCAGGAAAAATGGAGTTTGCCCATGTGGCTCAGGAAAATTATGGTTTGGGTGGCAATACTCCAAATGATAGCCTGTTTACCATTGAGTACAGGCTTCGTAGGGTATATGTAAACTTCAATAAAGCCTTGGGCACCAACTTTTTTGTAGGTTTTGGATATAACCTGGATGATTTTTTTGAAGTAGCCGATAAATCGGACTCACTTTATACAACAAATTTTGAACGGTACGAATATGGCACCGATGAAAAAACGGTTTCTTCAGGCCTCTCATTCAACATGCTTTACGATAGCAGAAAGAATTCCATCAACCCATTGGGTGGGTTTTACTCAAACTTTCAGTTTCGTTGGAATAATCCATGGATTGGAAGTGGTTACAGTTGGCAATCCATCTATTTCGATACCCGGAAATACTTCACGTTTGATAGGGCCCGGCATCGCACCTTAGCCTTGTGGGGGCTTTATTGGGCCACTTTTGGCGAAGTACCCTATTTGAATTTGCCCGGTACGGCCCTCGATTACAGCAACTGGACGGGTAGGGGCTATTGGAAAGCCCGATATCGGGGTATGCAGATGCTATATGCTGAAGCAGAATACCGGTTCGACTTTTCCACCAGCGGGCTGTGGGGTGGGGTGCTTTTTGCCAATGCCCAATCGTACACCGAGCCCGATTCCAAAAATTTTGAGTACATACTTCCGGCTGTGGGAACCGGATTACGGTTGAAATTCAACAAATATTCTGATTCCAATTTAACGTTTGACGTAGCCGTTGGAAAAGATTCCTGGAATTGGTATTTCAGTTTGAATGAGGTATTTTAAATCAGATAGAATTTAATTTTGGAAATAAAATTATTTAGTCGAACTTATGCCGAGCGAAGTCAAGGGATCTCTGGGTTATATTAGCTTCGTTGAGCTCGTCCTAACCCGCTTTATTCATACCTGAGCACAGCGAAAGGTGTGAATGTGCGATGG
>DYQV01000541.1 GCA_020719105.1 Rikenella microfusus | reverse complement strand
CAATTTTGAGGTGTAGCTTAATCGTCAGGATTATTCTTGAATAATCCGGGTTAACTCCTTTTTGTTATCAGCTTGCCCTTAAACATCTTTGATGTGATTTTTTAGAGAGTTTTATTTCGTTCAATTATATCAGGAAAGGAAAAAATGTTATATTTGAAGCAAAATTTGAAATAAAAAATCAAAATGAAAGATAAATACCTTTAAAATAATTAAATAGTAAGTTTATTATAAAAAATAGTATGATATGTGTGGAATAATTGGAATTTTTACTTTGAATGGTGATGCTAAGGAATTACGGTCGGATATATTGGAGATGTCAAAAAAAATCCGCCATCGGGGACCCGATTGGTCGGGCATTTATAGCAACCACAATGTAATATTTTCTCACGAAAGGCTGGCTATTGTTGATCCCCAATCCGGAGGACAACCCCTGTACAGTAAAGACAAGTCGTTGATTTTGGCTGTAAATGGCGAAATATACAACCATCAGGAGTTGCGTAAAGGATTATCCGATTATGAGTTCCTGACCCATTCCGATTGTGAAGTTATTCTTGCCTTGTACCGTAAGAAAGGCATTGATTTTATTGAAGATTTGAATGGAATTTTTGCTTTTGCCTTGTACGACCAAGAAACAGATTCTTATTTAATTGCCCGCGACCATATTGGTATAGTACCGTTATACATGGGTTGGGATGTTCACGGTAATTTTTATGTGGCATCAGAATTAAAAGCGTTGGAAGGAGTTTGCAACAAAATTGAGGAGTTTCTTCCCGGGCACTATATTTACAGCAAAAAGGGGCAAGAACTTAAGAAATGGTATAAGCGCGATTGGGAAAACTTTGAAAATGTAAAGGATAATATGTCGGATGTTGCCTTGTTACGGAAAGGGTTAGAAGATGCTGTTCACCGTCAGTTAATGTCCGATGTACCTTATGGAGTATTGCTTTCAGGTGGTTTAGATTCTTCCATTATTTCGGCCATTGCCAAAAAATATGCAGCCAATCGCATCGAAACCGGCGACCAGCAGCAAGCCTGGTATCCGCAACTGCACTCATTTGCTGTAGGTTTGTTAGGTTCACCCGACTTGGCTGCCGCCCGTAAAGCAGCCGACCACATTGGATCCATTCATCACGAAATTAACTTTACGGTTCAGGAAGGTTTGGATGCCATCCGCGATGTGATTTATCATTTGGAAACCTACGATGTTACCACCGTTAGGGCATCAACCCCAATGTATTTGCTGGCCCGGGTTATAAAATCAATGGGAATAAAAATGGTGCTTTCGGGCGAAGGAGCCGATGAAATATTTGGGGGTTACTTGTATTTCCACAAAGCACCCAATGCAAAGGCTTTTCACGAAGAAAACGTGCGTAAATTGAGTAAACTGCATCTTTACGATTGTTTGCGGGCCAATAAATCGCTCATGGCATGGGGCATTGAAGGACGGGTACCCTTTTTGGATAAAGAATTCATGGACATTGCCATGCGCTTGAATCCGAAAGACAAGATGGCCGGAAACGGTAAAATGGAAAAATGGATATTGAGGAAAACATTCGAAGATTATTTGCCCGATAGCATTACCTGGCGCCAAAAGGAACAGTTCTCCGATGGGGTAGGTTACACTTGGATTGATACCCTGAAAGCAGTGGCAGAAAAAGAAGTTTCAGAAGAACAATTGAAAAATTCAAAATTCCGTTTCCCTATACATCCACCCATGACCAAGGAGGAATACCGCTATCGCACCATATTCAGTGAATTGTTTCCGTCCGATTCCGCAGCCACCTGCGTACCTTCGGTTAAATCGGTGGCTTGCAGCACGCCAGAGGCATTGGCTTGGGATGCTTCGTTTCAGAACACCAACGATCCTTCGGGGCGTGCTGTTAAAATGGTGCACAACGATGGCTATGAATAGTATTTTCAGCAATTATTGTAACGATATTAACCCGCTTTATTCATACCTGAGCACAGCGAAAGGTGTGAATGTGCGAT
>DYQV01000540.1 GCA_020719105.1 Rikenella microfusus | reverse complement strand
CAATTTTGAGGTGTAGCTTAATCGTCAGGATTATTCTTGAATAATCCGGGTTAATGGTAAAAGAATACTTGTAAACTTAGTAAAAATTGATGGTTCCATACGGAATACGTTCTCTAATTTTTAGAATTAGGTGTGTTGCACCCATAAAAAAGACTTACAAATTTATGTTGTACGTCTTTTTTGTAAAGTTTGAATCCGGAAATCTTTAATTGGCGACTCTTCAGCTTATAGCAAATAAAGAGCTCTTAAGTCAATGATATAGGTAAAACATCTAAAAAATTACTATCCTTTTCTAAACTTTACCGTTTTGTCCTCAATCATCTCTTGCAATTGCTTTATCATTGCCTTTTCCTGATTATCGATATGACCATCTTCGGTAACAATATGCATGATGCTATCATATTCCTCATGAGTAATAACACCGTCATCAATCACCTGATCAATTAATTTCCGTAGCCTTGCATTACTTTCACTAACTGCCATAATTAAAATAATTTATAGTTGAATAGTTAACAACCTTTTTGCTATTTAGTTTATGCAGCCAATAAAAAAACTAGCTTACTGGCTGGGTTAATTTAGTTATAAACGGTCTAATTCATTTTCCATTTTACCTAATCATACAGTGAAATAAACTTATTCCATAAACACAAAGACCCACCTAACGTGGGTCTTTGTGGAGAATATCGGAATCGAACCGATGACCTTTTGGCTGCCAGCCAAACGCTCTAGCCAACTGAGCTAATCCCCCAAAACAGCGATGCAAATATATAAAATCATTTCAATTCCCGAAATACAAATCCCTTTTCTTTGTAATATTTTAAAACAGTAGGTAACACCGCATATAAGTTTTTACTGGCTTTAACCGAATCGTGAAATACGATAATGGATCCTGCTTCGGTATATTTCATTACATATCCCAAACATTTTTCGGGGTTAATGGCGGCATTGTAATCTTCGGAAAGAACATCCCACATAAACATCCGGTAACCCATCTTTTTCAGCTTTTTAATCTGCCTATTTTTTATCCTTCCGTAAGGAGGCCTAAAAAGGGGTGATTCAATAAACTGCGAGGCCAACTCCACATCATTCAAATACTCCTGAGTAGGTGTTTGCCATCCTTTCAGATGGCTATAAGTGTGGTTGCCTACCCCATGACCTTTTTCAAGGATTTTGGAATAAATCTGAGGGAACCGCTCCACATTGCGTCCAATGCAAAAAAAAGTGGCTTTGGCATCGAACAAATCCAGTTGCTCCAAAACCCATTCGGTAACTTCGGGGGTTGGACCGTCATCAAAAGTCAGGTACAAGCTGTTGGGTTGGTCCAAAATTTTCCAATCAACACTATAATAAAGAGCCCGTAACCATTTAGGAGGTCGATGAATATTCATAGTAAAAAGTAAAAAACAAAGATGCCAACTATTTTAAACATAAAAAAGCATCTTGGAATATTAGAAAATAGTGTACATTAAAATATTATAAATCAATTATATAAATCAGTTTTTTCGTCATTAAATTAAATACCTGAAATTGACAAATAATTTTCTTGTGATTTCTTTGCAAGGGAAAAAAAATAATTTACTTTTGCACCCACATTAATGGTACTGACCCATGGTGTAATGGTAGCACTTCTGATTTTGGTTCAGCCAGTTAAGGTTCGAATCCTTATGGGTCAACAACTTAAAAGTATATAACTTAAAAGTACCGATGTAACCGCCTAACCAGCGGTTTTTTTTTGCCTCACTCATAAACGTTAACAATAAAAAATGCGTGTAATCTTTTGAAATGCAACGAATAAAGCCAACAGCAAAGGGCAATGTCCAATTTATGCACGAATAACCATTAACGGCCAACGTGCCGAAATTTTAACAGGAATATTTGAATACCCTTCCCTTTTCGATACTTCAAAAAAGCAGTTTAAAGGCAAGCAACCAAACCGAACTATTCAATGCCCGGCTAAACTTTATAAAATACTGTTTAAACAAGGTTTAT
>DYQV01000073.1 GCA_020719105.1 Rikenella microfusus | reverse complement strand
CTACACCCAAAATTGGGAGTTTTTATTTTCCCAATTTTGAGGAGGAGCTTTATCGGCAGGATTATTCTTGAATAATCCGGGTTAAAAATACACTATTTTTTGTACTTGATTGTATTTAGTTTTTCTTATTTGAATAAAATCCTTTAAGCTAATTAAAAACACCTTAAATTTAGTAAATTTTGTTCAAAAATTTCTTTCATTTCCACAATATTTTTGGATTCAAACTTGTTATATATTTATTGAGATATAAATTATTATCATTTTTATTTAATATTGTAAAAAAATTATTGCTACTACTAAAACTACTACAATAAAAGATTTACTGTTATGACACGTCGTTTGAGAAAAATGGACGATGAGGTATGGAAAATAATACCTTTCGCCGATAAACACTATGAAGCCAGTAATTACGGACGGATTAAAAGCTATTGTTGCAATAAAGAGGAAGGCCGCATGATAAAGCCAGGTGTAATTAAAGGCTTTTTAAACGTGAGCTTTTTATCGCAAGGCAAAAAGAAAGCATTTCTGGTTCATAAAATTACCGCTGAATTGTTTGTTCAAAAGATAGATGAAAATCAGAACACAGTTATTCATTTGGATTGGAACAAAAGTAACAATCACTTTACCAATTTGGAATGGGCAACTAAAGAAGAAGCCTATACCAGGATGTTTCAGCGCATCCACGAAAAAAGGAGGAATAATCCAGAGAAAAGAATAACCTATTCAAAATTGAATACGGAAGATGTGTCTCGGATAAAATCGATGTTGAATCGTGGAATTACCCAAAATATAATTGCTAAATTATTTTGCGTGAGCGAGATGCAGATAACAAGAATTAAGAGAGGTGAGAATTGGGCTCAAATAAAGGCCATTGAAGAAGTAGCTGTATAGAGTAGGTTTCTGTTAATGAAAAATAGTATATTTGCCCGCTCCTTGCTAATTGGAGCGGGTTTTTTATAATAAAAATGAAGATAAAAAAAGTAGCCTTTACTACATTAGGGTGTAAACTCAATTTCTCAGAAACATCGGGAATTGCCCATCAATTTGAAGCGGCCGGATTTGAGCGTGTTGGAGAGGATGAATTGGCCGATGTTTTTGTAATTAACACCTGCACCGTTACTGAGATAGCAAATAAAAAAAGTAAACAGGCTATCCGTAAGATTATAAATAAAAATCCATTGGCAACCATAGTCGCTGTAGGCTGCTATTCACAATTAAAGCCCGATGAGGTGGCTTCCATTGAAGGGGTTAATCTGGTGCTTGGTTCTGAAAACAAATTTCAAATATTGGAGGAACTTCAAAAACTGAACGGTAACAAGGAACCCAAAGTACTAATTAGTACAAATAAGCAAAAAGCATTTACTCCAACTTATTCATTTGGAGATAGAACCCGAAGTTTCTTAAAAGTTCAGGACGGATGTGATTATTATTGCTCTTATTGCACAATACCCAATGCAAGGGGTAGAAGTAGGAATAACACTATTGCAGAAACGTTAGAAATTGCTGGTGAAATTGTTTCAAAAGGAGTAAAGGAAATTATACTTACGGGGGTTAATATTGGTGATTTTGGTAAGGCATCGGGTGAGAGTTTTTATAGTTTAATTCTTGCATTAGAAAAACTTGCTGGCCTGGAACGATTGAGAATTTCTTCCATAGAGCCAAATTTGCTAACCGATGAAATAGTGCAATTGGTTTCAAATTCACACATTGTATTGCCACATTTTCACATTCCGCTCCAATGTGGAACCGATAATTTGCTACGATTGATGAGACGCAGATATACCACTGCGCTTTACCGTAAAAAAATTGAAACCATTAAACGAATCATGCCCCATGCATGCATTGCCGCTGATGTGATTGTAGGCGTACCAGGTGAAACTGAAGATGAATTTGAAAAAACCTTACGTTTTATTGACAGTATTGATATTTCGTACCTACATGTATTTACCTATTCTGAGCGGGAAAATACCATAGCCGTTAAAATGGAAAACCAGGTACCACCAAACACAAGAAAAGAACGAAGTAAAATAATGCACCTTTTAGCTCTTAAAAAGCAAGCCATATTTCAGGAACAACATTTGGGCACTGTACGTGAAGTGCTCTTTGAAGCAGAAGAAAACCAAAAAATTATGGGAGGATTTACCGATAATTACATTCGGGTTGAAGTTCCTTTTTCATTGAATCTGGTTAATGCAATCCGCAAGGTGCAACTAGTTAAAATAAATAGCCGTGGTAATGTTAACGGCAAATTAATTGAAATTTGAGGTATGGATTATAAACTAATGACATTAAAAGTTATTGATTTGGCAAAAATAGCCGGTACTTTTATACTTGAGCAGCGTAAGCTGTTTACCCCCGATAGGATTGAAAAAAAAGGAAAGCAGGATTTTGTGTCGTATGTTGATAAAGAAACTGAAAAAATGCTGGTTGATGGACTTCGGACTATTATTCCTGTATCTGGATTTATTGTTGAAGAGAAAACGGCCAATCACAATAACGAAGAATTTATTTGGGTAGTTGATCCTTTGGATGGAACCACGAATTTTATTCATGGAATAACTCCTTTTGCCATTAGTATCGCTTTAATGCAGAATAGTAAAACGGTAGTTGGTGTAATTTATGAGTTGGGTCAAAAAGAAATCTTCTATTCATGGAAAGGAGCCGGGGTATATTGTAATGAAAATCAGGTTACAGTATCCAAAGCAAAAGCAATTTCAGAAGGATTAATAGCTACAGGATTTCATATTAATGACAACTCCCGGTTAGAAGGTCAATTACAAACAGTATTTGAAATAGTTAGTAATTCGCATGGCATACGCAGGCCGGGTTCTGCGGCTACCGATTTGGCTTATGTTGCAGCCGGTCGGTTCGATGGTTTTTTTGAATTCGGATTAAGTCCTTGGGATGTTGCTGCTGGTGCTTTTCTGGTGGAGCAAGCTGGTGGAAAAGTATCAGATTATTCGGGTGGTCAAAATTACATGAATGGTCGCGAAATTATTGCCGGAACGCCCGGTGTGTACCAGAACCTATTGCAACTAATACAGAAGAATGCGAATCAAGATGTAATTAATTAGCGGGTTTTATTGCAGATTGTTATAAATTTATGCAGAATATAAAATACTTACTTTATGAATAAGGTTGTTTTTGCACTGATTTTAAGTCAGTTTCTGTTCTTGAATCAAACTACTAAAGCTCAGGAAGTTGATGCATATTTTTATTGTGCACCTTTTTATGTTCCCGGAAACGGAACGTATGTGGAAACTTATTTGGCATTTGCCGGCCATTCAATGCGCTATTTGCTCAACACTGATAACGTATTTCAAGCATCAGCAGAAGTTACCATGTTATTTAAAAATGATGCTGATATTGTTGAATACCGGAAATTTAAAGTAGTGAGCCCGGGTTTGCCAGACACAACCTCAGTTTTTCCAAGTTTTATTGATCAACATCGGATTATGATTCCTGAAGGTGTTTATAACTTTGAATTGACTGTACGCGATATCAATGCCCCCGATAGTATAAAACCCTTTGAATTGAGTGAGTTAATTACGGTTCATATTCCTCAGGATGAAATATCATTCAGTGGAATAGAGCTCATTGAGAGGTATGAAGCAACAGAAAAGCAAAATATTTTTGTAAAAAATGGTTATGAATGTATTCCTTATGTTTCTGACTTTTTTCCTAATCAAGTAAACCAGATTAAATTTTATGCTGAGCTATATAATGCAGCTGCCAGTTTAGGCCCAATGGAAGATTTTCTTTTTCAATTTCACATTGAAAGCAGCAATACTCATAAACCCATTAAAGAGTATAGTTCCTTTCAAAAGCAAAAAGCCCAAAATGCTAATGTGGTTCTCAGTGAAATTAATATATCAAAATTATCTACGGGCAATTATTACTTGGTTGTTGAAGTAAGGGATCGTCAGAATAAACGTGTACTTGAAGCAAGGAAGTTTTTTCAGCGGAAGAATAATTATGAGGCGACTCCAGCCAATGACATAGCTTCCATTGAGGTGCAGAATACTTTTGCTGCAAAATATACCAACCGGGATACCCTCGCTATCTATTTAAGTTCACTACGTCCCATTTGCGATATAGCTGAAAACCGCTTTATTGATAATCAGTTAGTTGCAGCCAATTTGAAATTGATGCAGCAATATTTTTATAGTTTTTGGCAAAAGAGAAATGAAGTAAATCCTGAATTGGCCTGGAATGAATACCGTTTAAACCTAAATGTTGTAGAACAAAAATTCAACAGCCAGCAAAAGCATGGTTTTGCTACCGACAGGGGGAGGGTTTATTTGCAATACGGACCGCCCAGTTCCACAATTGAAGAAAAAAATGAACCGAATGCTTATCCGTACGAAATATGGCATTATTATAAAATAGCCGACCAAACCGATAGAAAGTTTATTTTTTACAACAAAACCTTGCTCAATCAGGATTATGAATTATTGAATTCTACCATGAAAGGCGAGCTGAGCAATTCCTTTTGGGAAAGTGAATTATATTCCCGTTCTGGAAATTGGGTTGAAAGTAACTTAAAAACCAATAAAAGTAAGGCACGCGAATTATTTGAGGGAAAATAAATGACAACGGTTCAACGAATCCGATATATTCTGGTATTGGCAACGTTTAGGTTGCTTACTCTTTTACCCTTAAAACTGCTGTTTTTAATTTCAGAACTCATTACTTTTATTGTTTACCGTTCAATTGGTTACCGGAAGCAGGTAGTGTTGTCAAATATTCAGAATTCCTTTCCCGATTATACCATAGAAAAAGTAAAATTTGTGGCTCGGAAGTATTACCGGCACTTATCCGTAATGATGGTAGAGAATATTTATCTGCGGTTTGTTTCCGAAAAAAACTTCCGGAAGATGCTGATTCTTGATGATTCTTCACTATTTGATATTTTTTGGAAGCAAAAGAAAAGCATTATTGTAATGATGGGGCATTTTGGTAATTGGGAATTTGGTGCCGGACTTATACGGTTACTCCCGTTCAAAGGTGCTGCCGTTTATAAACAGTTGTCGGATCCGGTATTCGATAAAATATATTTCGATATCAGAAGCCGCTTAGGGGTTGAACCTATTGAAATGAAAGAAGTTTTCAGAAAAGTTCATCAAATAGCCCAAGAACCTCAGCCGACTATTCTATTTATGGTAGCTGATCAAGCACCATCCAATAGTGAAACGCAGCATTGGCTGACATTTCTAAATCAGGAAACCAGTGTTTTTTCCGGATCGGAAAAATTAGCTAAAAAGTTTGATATGCCGGTAGTATTCATTAAGCTCATGAGGGTAAAAAAGGGAACTTACCGGGTTATTCCTACGTTAATTACTGCTAATCCAAAGGAAACCATGCCTTTTGAGATAACCAAAACTTATTACAAAATGTTGGAAGAATCGATAGTTGATGCTCCACGATTTTGGTTGTGGTCGCATCGCAGATGGAAACATAAGCGGTTTAATGCTTGATAACTCATGGCAAAGAATAACGAATTGATTTGAAACATAAGAAAAAAATGTACTTTTGAAGCCTTGTTTAAAATTCAAAAACAGTATGAATGGCTAAAGTTGCAATAGTAATCCTAAACTGGAATGGAAAGCATTATCTGGAAAAATATTTACCCTCGGTAACTAATTTTTCAGTTGGAGAAGGTATTGAACTATGGATTGCCGACAACGGTTCGACCGATGATAGCCTCGTTTTTTTGAAAAACAACTATCCACAAATAAAAATACTGGCATTTGAAACCAATTATGGTTTTACCGGTGGATATAACAAAGCGTTGGCATACATTCAGGCGGAATATTATGTATTACTGAATTCCGATATTGAAGTTACTGAAAACTGGATTGAGCCCATTATTACCTATATGGATACCCATTTGAAGGTTGCGGCAGCTATGCCAAAAATACGCTCCTACCATGAAAAAAACATGTTTGAATATGCAGGAGCAGCCGGTGGTTTTATCGATAAATTAGGATTTCCATTTTGCCGGGGACGTATTTTGAGCGAAATTGAGGAAGATTTGGGTCAATATGATGATGCAAACGAAGTTTTTTGGGCTACCGGAGCGTGTATGTTTGTTCGTGCTAAATTGTATCAGGAATTGGGCGGACTCGATGAAGATTTTTTTGCCCACATGGAAGAAATTGATTTATGCTGGCGATTTAAAAACAACGGATTTAAAATAATGTACCTGCCGCAGTCTTTGGTTTATCATGTGGGAGGGGGAACGTTGCCAAACAACAATCCGCGCAAGCTTTTTTATAATTACAGGAACAACTTATTCCTGCTTTACAAAAATATTCCCAGTGGCTCATTCCGGTGGATTCTTTTTTTTAGGTTGATTGTAGATGGGGCATCAGCAGTTATGTATTTATTGCAGGGTAAATTCTCATTCTTTTTGGCGGTTCCAAAAGCCCATTTTGCATTTTATAAATCGTTAGGTAAATTCCGTATCAAGCGGAAAGAGATAAAAAAACACCGTATGCTAATAAAGCATCCTCAAATTTTTCAGCAAAGTATTATCTTTTCCTACTTTGTTCGCAAAACCCGAAAATTCAGTCAATTGAACCCTAAAGGATGGAGCTGATTCCATTTTCCTTAAAAAAATTCTATGTTATTTATCAGTTGGCAACGTGTTATAAAAGCAATATTTTGCGAAAATTAGATTTGTAACTTTGGGCGTTTTATCGAACACCGTAAAGTGGTAATAACAAGTAAATCTAACTGACATGTTTAACAAAATGATTGCAGCCATGCTGCCCTATATGCCAAAAAAAATGATTTGGATATTTTCCAAGCGTTACATTGCCGGCGAAACAATAAATGATGCCATAAAAGCATCAAAAGAATTGAATAAGAAAGGAATGGTGGTAACCCTTGATATTCTGGGTGAGTTTATTCAGAATTTAAGCGAAGCTGAAAAAAACCGGGATGAATACCTGAATCTTATTGATGTGATTGAAAAGGAGGGAATTCAGGGTAACTATTCAGTAAAGCCAACTATGTTTGGATTATTGCTTGATGAAGAAATTTGTTTTCAACACATTCGCGCCATTGTTGCTAAAGCAGCATCGTATAACAATTTTATAAGGGTTGATATGGAAGATTCGCCCTGTACAACCAAAACCATTAATTTGTATCGTAAGCTAAAAGCCGAATTTCCAAAGAATTGTGGATTAGTGGTTCAAGCATACATGAAACGTACGTTGCAGGATATAACCGATTTATTAGATATCCACACCAATGAAAACCCAATAAATTACCGGTTGTGCAAAGGTATTTATGTGGAACCGGCTGCAATTGCCTACAAAAAATATGACGAAATAAATGAGAACTATCTGAAAGAGTTAGAGTTCATGTTCCAAAAAGGAATCTATCCTGCAATTGCAACCCATGATAAACCATTAATAGAGGGGGCAAATAAATTAATCGAAAAATATAAGGTTCCCAAAAACAGGTATGAGTTTCAGATGCTTTACGGAGTTACACCTGAATTGCGCCAAACTATTGTTAATGCTGGCCATAAAGTTCGTGTATATGTTCCTTTTGGTAAACAATGGTTTGGTTATTCAACCCGTCGGCTAAAAGAAAATCCTAAGATGGCAAGTCACATTATAAAAGCTCTCTTTATAAGAGGATAAACTACCGTTACTCAGTGAGGATCCACATTATTTTTTGAAATAGTGTGGATTTTTTTTATCACCTTACTATTTTCGAGTTTAATTTTTACGATTTGTTATTATTGTTAGGAATGTATTTAAATAAGTTTGCTTAAATTCACTAGCATAAACGATTAAAACTTTTCAAATTGAGTTTTAATTGAAACTGATGATAATAATTTAAAAAATTATGGAAAACGGTAACGAAAAAAAGTTTTTAAATAAAGGCATCCGAGCCTTTTTTATCGCTTTTACTTCAGTCGTTACCATTGGACTTTTTAGTGATATTATTCTTAAACAAAATCTACAAAAAACCATTGATATATTCAATATTGCAGGAATAGTTATTAATTCCATCGTTTTATTAGCCTTTTTTAAGAAATTATTGGATGTTCGGGTAAGTTTTACCATTGTTGCATATTTCCTGGTAATTAATTCCCTTATTTCATCAACACTCAATATGTTTTTACCCAGTGGGGTGGAGATTTTTATGCGTGATTCCATTTTTTTAATTGTGCTCATAGTTTTTTGTGCTTTCATAATCGGCAGATTCCATGCTATATTATTAAGTGCTATTTACATTAGTTTTTTATTAACATATACCTTTATTAGTAATACCCCATTTTTGTTAATTAATTTTTCACTCCTTGTATTTATTTATACAATGCTGGGTTTAATGCTCTATTTTTTAAAAACAGTCTTCGATTCAAAGATGAATGAAACGGAGCAATTGCTTTCCCTTTTGAAAAAAAGGAACGAAAATATTGAAAACCAAAATATAGTTTTAAAAGAACAGTCATTTGAATTATTGACTTTAAACGATGCATTGTTGATTAAAAAAGACCTATTAAAAACCCAAAAGGACGAATTACAAAAAGTTAATGTAACCAAAGACAAACTTTTTTCGATAGTAGCCCATGATTTGAAAGACTTAGTAAGTTCCATATATGGCTCGTCTTGTTATTTAGAAGATAAGTATATGGAAATGGATGATTTGAAAAAAATTCAATTTATTTCAATTATAAACGAAAGTACGCAAAAACTGTCTGAATTATTGGAAAACTTGCTGCAATGGAGCCGATCGCAATCAAATAAAATAAACTTTACCAAAGATAAATTGAATTTATACCGCGTAGTTAATAAAGTAATTGAGACAAATAAAATGAGGTTTGAAGATAAAAATATTACCTTTATTAACTCAATTCCACAAGATTCAATTACCGAAGGCGATGCTCAATTGCTGTTTATTATTTTTCATAACCTAATAAGTAATGCCATTAAATTTACTTCATCGGGAGGAACCATTGAAGTTGCATTGACTGAATTTATCGATTATCAGTTGGTTGAGGTAAAAGACGATGGGATTGGAATGGAAAATATAGCTTATGAGAGAATATTTGATTTGAACCCGGGTGAGAATCAGATGGGCACAGAAGGTGAAAAAGGAACTGGACTTGGTTTGACCTTGTGTAAAGAATTTGTAGAAATGCATGACGGCAAAATAGGAGCGAAGCCGAATTCAGATAAAGGGTCTATTTTTTGGTTTGGTTTACCTAAACATGATTCCGAGTATCAATGAAAAAAGGTTATTGTTGGCTTCCGCTTTTAAAGCTATTACTATATTGCTGAAAATCAATATTCTTTTCGTACAACGAATTCCAGATATAAATTAATAAAGGCTCCATTTGTTCCGGTTTCTGAAATCCGGGAACGGCTGTAATCAACTGATTTTTCTCATTCATAAATACTATGGAAGGGTACGATAGTTTACCATTCAATAAAGCTACGGCCAGTTGATGCACCGGGCGACTTCCTTGTCCATCGTTAATAAAGGTATGCCCTTCAAAGGTTACTGATTCTTTCGATTCTGCATTAAACTTAACAGGGTAATATTTTTCGGTTAGTATTTTTGAAATTAGCGGGTTTTGGAAAGTTTCCTTGTCCATTACTTTGCACCAGCCACACCAGTCCGTATATACATCAATTATAATTTTACGGGGAGCTTTTTGGTTTAAAGTAACAGCTTCCTGAAAAGTGTACCATTTAACTACTTGTGCCATTGAGTTATAAACAGAAAGGGAAAGTACCCCAATTATTATAAATAACTTAAGTGATTTCATGTGT
>DYQV01000072.1 GCA_020719105.1 Rikenella microfusus | reverse complement strand
TGGATGCCAAAATAATAACCGATGCCGAGTTTGTGGCGTTGAAAAGCAAGTATTTAAGTAAACTTTGATTCAATCCACCATTGACAATAACTATTTTTCTAATGAAAAAACAACACTTAATCTGTTTATTCATCCTCTTCTCCTTTATTGAAATGGGTTTTACGCAAAACGAAAAGGATAGTGATTTTTCAGCTTTTACCAACCGTACATTTTATAAACCCTTTGTTTCTGAAATCAGTAGTACACTGAATAATATTTCAATTGGCAGTACTGTAAGTAAATTACCCAATGGAAATAACCGGAAAATAGTGTTGAATGAAATTCATCTGGGAGTTGATTTGCCGATATTGTATGGAGAGAAACCCAACTATTAATGGGCCATGTCGTTCCCGGTAAGTATACACATGGTTTGGGCTCCTTTCGAGAAAACCACATCGCCCATAATAAATAACGATTATCGTTTTGGTCTCTCATTTACCGGAATCAGTTATTTGAATAATCCATACATAAAAAATATTTCGTATAAAGTAACTCCTTTTGCACACGAAAGTACCCATCTGGGCGATGAAATTACTATGTATGGAGAACAAAACATTGATAATTTTTATCGGGTAAATGTGTCGTATGAATATTATGAGTTGGGTTTAACATTGAACGATCCGGATACACTGCAAGGAAACTTACTTTCGTGCAAGTTTGGATTTATGGGGCTTATTCGACCAAATGTTGGATATTACAAATATTTTGAAAACGAAATACTTGCCGATACAGCGTTTTATCCAAGCCAACGCTGGGCTGAATTTTATTTAGAACTTAATTACCGTAAAACCGAAGGTTTCATGGCTAGTAAAACCTGGAATCCTAGCATATCATTCGAATTAAGAAACCGTGTTAAGTACGAATACAGCAATCCAAATAAATCACCCCGTGTATTGTGCTATAATGCTTATTTAGGATACGATTACGTTCCAAAAAAAGCGGGTGCTATTAAATCGGTGGGCAACTATTTGAGATTTTACAGCGGACTAAATCCACACGGACAATTCCGGAACGGATATTATAATTTTATTGGATATTCAGTTGTTGCTTTTATATAAATAATTCATTAGATATCATGAGTGAATATATCGGTATACTGATGGCCGATTGAGAATTGGAAATAATTTCAGATTTCGGATTGAGCATACCCTAAGTCCGCAATCAAAGGAATCCAAAATTTAAAGAATGAGCTAATTACTACATGAATACAATAAAGCATAAAATATGAAAACTAACTATTTGTTTTGTATCTTAATGGTAACTGCTTTTAATCTTCTGTCTTGGGGTGGATTAATGGCAGCTGAAAGAAATGATACCATCGCAAATGCCAACGACAGCATTTCAAAATCTGTCAATAGTGAGAAAACCGCAGTACTTGCCCCCTACCATTGGAATGTTATCAAGTTTAACCCAACTCCCATGTGGATGTGGGAACGACCTGAGAATGTAACTTTCAGTTATGAAAGGCTTTTAAAGAAAAATAACTCCATTTCATTTCAGTTAGGTTATCTTGTTTTTCCACAGGTTTTAAATGATACGCTCATTAATACCTTTAAGATAACAGATTATTCATGCAGTGGGATAAACGTGGCTGTTGATTACCGGTATTACTTAATTAAAAGGAATACACGTCCGGCACCCGATGGGTTGTATATTGGTGGGTATCTCTCGTATAACGGGACATCCACTAAAAATATGTTTACTACGTTAGATGAGCAAGTAGGAGAACCTGGTTCGTTGAGCGTAAAAGCAAGCATGACCAATCTGGGATGTAAAATTGGATATCAATTTATTTTCTGGAAACGGTTTTCGGTTGACTTGCTAATGTTTGGTCCGGCAATAACCCTCTATTCCAGAAACATTGAATTAACAGGGATGGATAATCAAGGATTTCTGGATCAAATGGATGAAGAATTAGCCACAAAACTGTTGGAACGGTTTCCAGCTCTTGGTTTTCTTTATAGAGGAGAGCCCTATTCGTATTCGGGATCAAATATGGTATTATCAACATCGTTCCGATACAGCGTACAGTTGGGATATCATTTTTAAGAATTTCGGATTTATGATTTATGATTGCGGACAAAACAAACCTTTATTCCGAAATCGTCAATCGATTCAAAGGTGAGCTCAGCGAAGCCAATTTCAATTCCGAAATCAAGTTGAATCCGCAATTAAAGCAGTCCATTTTCCCGTAATTCAAATATTAGAGCTGAGAAATGGGACTTTTCGCTCTTTTTGAGTATATTATGTCGGTGTGTGTTCACCGTATGTAAACTCAGGAATAGTTTTTCTGCAATTTGTTCACTGTTGAAGCCTAAAGCCACCAGTTGAATAATTTCAAACTCCCGATTACTGAAAATACTTCCCTTTTGCATCAATTCTTGGTCAGGATATCTGAAATTGGACAAATCGTTTCCCACATAATAATGAAAACCTTGTCCATTGTTTTTGTACCAATCAATTTTGGTGTGGAGTTTTAAATAAAAAACAGTCTTATTGGGAATTTCGGTATAATATAAATAGTTCTGAATTAAAAAATTAGAATAGGTTCCTTCGGAATTTAACATCTTTAAATTAGCCGATAAAAACAAATCTCCTTTTCTAGCAATAAACATATCGTTGGCGCTCTTAATTAATTTTGTCCTACCTAAAATGAGCCGTTGCCGATCATCTGGGTGTGTGAAGTTCATA
The DNA here is from genome assembly GCA_020719105.1 of Rikenella microfusus. GTDB lineage: Bacteria > Bacteroidota > Bacteroidia > Bacteroidales > SZUA-534 > GWE2-40-63. The sequence goes on along the minus strand of DYQV01000072.1, from coordinate 7,109 downwards.
AAATGTGAAAATCGAACATCTTCGGGCAAAATCCCAATCATTTCTTTGCTGTTTTTACTGGTAAAAAGTATTCTTAATTCCATCATATCAGCCACAAAAAGGAATTGATTGTTAATTTTCATCCTTTCCTCAAGCTCCTCCATCAGCGCATCATTTGGATTTATTCCTTGAAAGGCACTTGGGGAATAAGCTTTTATAAAATCAAAAAACAATTGATAATTTTGATTGCCAGACATTAGATTTACTCTTTATATTTGCTTTAATGTATCTGCAAACTTAAAAAAAAATACTGCAAACTATTGATTACAATTTTGGAAGGTTGTAATTTAAAAGGTTTATAGAATGAATCCTGGATTTGGAAAATTAAAATAAACTTCATCGATACAGGGAAAAAAATTTGCAAAAGACTAAAATTGAACCCATTTAACATTCTAAGCACCAGGGATATTTCCTAGTTTATCATTTAATCCGAAATTAGCATTTCAAACAATTACTTATTAATAAGTATTGCCCCTGACTTACCCTTGCAGTATTTTTATTTTTTTATTGTAACTTTATTCAAATTAGTAACTAAAAATTAAAATGTTAAATCATGAAAAAGTACTTATTAATCGCATTAGTATTGTTTTCGGTATCGTATGCAAAAGCACAATCGAACCAAGAGGAAGTGGACTTATTACAAGCAGCATTTGGCATGGACAAAAAAGAAGCTGTTGCTGAATTTGTTAAACTGTCCGAAACTCAAAAAGTTGCTTTCTGGAAACTGTATGACGAATACGAAACACAACGGAAAGAGTTGGGTAAAGTTCGAATTGAGCTGTTAAACCAATACGCCACTCAATACAAAACCTTGACTAGTGAACAGGCCGATGCTTGGACCACAAAGGTTATGGATTTGCAAACAAAAACCGATGGCCTTATTAAAACCTATTATGGAAAAGTTAAAAATGTAACAGACGGAATAGTAGCTACCCAGTTTTACCAGATTGAAAACTATATTCTTACAGAGATCAGGATTCAGGTTTTAGATGAAATCCCTTTTGTAAACGAAAAAAAATAACACCGAGTACATCCATAAAATATTGACCGGAATTTTTCACCATATTTGATTGCCGTCGCTGTTTAGGCAACCTTCCGGTTTTAGTTGCAATTTTAAAAATACCTGATTATGAATAATCAAATTTCGAACAATGCCATTTATGAAACAACCATACGGCTGTTTATTCTTATATTAATTGTGGCCTGGTGCTTGATGATCATGGTTCCATTTGCCAGTATTATTTTATGGAGCATCATTCTATCTTTGGCCCTTTATCCTATCCATAAAAAATTGACGGAAAAAATGGGTAACCGCCCTAAATTAGCCTCTACTATTATCATTTTGGTGCTTTTAGCTATAATAATTGTTCCCCTTTTTTTTCTCATTGGATCGTTGGTTAGCGAGTTTAAAGAACTTAGAATAAAATTCAATGATGGAACATTGACCTTTCCAATTCCGAATGAAAAGGTAAAGGAATGGCCCGTTATCGGCGAAGGACTTTATGATTTTTGGCAATCGCTTTCTGGAAATCTTGAAGGAACACTGGTTAAATATAAAGATCAGCTTGCTGGATTTGGGAAAAGCATTGCAAAAGGGGTATTTAGTTCTGTAAGCGGAGTTATTCAAATAATGGCCGCGCTTATTATTGCCGGAATCCTTTTAGCTATTGGAGGAACAGGCGATTCCATTCGTAAGTTTTTTAGGAAATTGGCAGGCGACAGGGGCGATGATTTTGCCGATGTTGCATTGAGCACCGTGGGTAGTGTGGTGAAAGGAATAATGGGTGTTGCCTTAATTTTAGCAATGTTGAATGGCATTCTATTTGTTTTAGCCGGTATTCCCTTTGCCGGTATCTGGACGTTAATAATCTTTATACTTTGTGTGCTTCAAATTCCCGTATTCATTGTTACCCTCCCCATTATCATTTATATGTTTTCCACCAAAGAATTGGTCCCGGCGATCGTTTGGACAGCTCTTATGTTGGTAGTGGGTACATCGGACAATATACTCAAACCTATTTTATTGGGGAAAGGAGCACCGGTACCTATGTTGGTCATTTTTATTGGGGTAATAGGTGGGTTTATTTTATCCGGCTTCATCGGGCTATTTACAGGAGCTATTATATTGTCAATAGGCTATAAGTTATTTATTGGGTGGTTAAATGCTGAGAATGTTGGAGCAACAGAATTGGAACGACAAGACTAAATTGGAGATTAAAATGAGAAATTTCTCTTGTTTTACTATTAGCCCGCTTTATTCATACCTGAGCAAAGCGAAAGGTATGAATAAAGCGGGTTAAGCTGCCTGTTTTACTGGCCTATTACTACAAAGATGCGGAGCATCAAAACAAGGTGGTTAAAGTGGATGCGATGCTTGAAATGTATAATAAATCGGGAAGAGAAATATCAACCGGATCATTCAAAAAAAGTACCAAATATCAGCACGGGTAATTAGAAACTGAAGCTTCCCAATACCGAAATGCGGGTAGCGTATCCTGTTTGCGAGTCACTGTTTATGCGCGAACCGGTGGTAATTTCGGCTCCGAGGCTAATGGTTTCAATGGGGTTGTAAAAGTAGGTTACTGCTAAATACCTGCTCGACCGGAATGAATCGGTTGGTTCAAAATCATACACATCGATAAATGAAACACCTGCAGTGGCAGAAGCCGTCATTTTTGGCTTTAACTTGTAATTGTAGGTAATGTAAGCCCCTTGGATATTTTTTAGTTCCATATCCTCGGCAAGTGGGTCGTACACGGCATCCAATTGTTTATTGCCAAAGCCAACATAATAATGGGCGATTCCTTGTCCAAAGGAGTATTGGGCATAAAGCGTGCTTTTTGAATTCAGGTTATAGATACTACTAACCAATAGGCCCCAACCATTCAGTTTATCCATATTGCCCTTATGCAGATAATTAATACGGCGGTATATAGCTGCTATCTGGAAATGGCCCCATGAATTGAAATATTTGTAGCGTGCAGCCAAATCAAAATAGGCTTGTTTATTTTTATTTTGAATTAAAGTATCTGCCGGATTATAGTAGTCAGAATGAGGGGTCTCCAACGATACTCCGAATATTTGCTTTTCCTTAAATTTCCGTTCATACCTTATTAATCCATGCCGCTTTGACAAAGCGCTGTTTGGTCCCTCAAAATCCACCGTATTGGGTAAGGAGGCATTGTCCATAAAGGTACTCCAGGTTTGCCCAATTTTAAAGTAACCCCATTCTACAAAAGCATGCCGCAATCGCCAAAACGATTCGGTGGAGGAGGCAAAATCCACATCCATATAAGCCCGTATCCTTCCCACTTTAGTATTGGCGGTACCTTCCATACCCAAACGGGTTTGCCGGGCCCCAATGTACACACTTGATAACCCATCAATGTCTTGTTCTCCAATCGGAATGTCATAAGGAATAAAACCTTCAGTATTCGTCATACCATTAAAATCGTAGTAAGAGTTTACCCGTATTTGTCCCAGCAGTTTAATTTGGTATTTTGTTTCCGATAAATCCTGAGGGTTGATGTCTTTTACCATCTTGCTGGTATCGGTTTTAATGGGTTGTAGTGCAATAGTATCGGTACGGCTCGAGAAAAGGTACACCGTATCGGCTGGTTTCCTTTCTACTTTACTGATGGTAAGTTTCAGAGTGTCGCGCACTTGGGCAACTGAAATAGAGACAAATAATAACCCTGTAAATAAACACAACCATTTGTACATTTTGCTCTGTTTTAAATCATTTTGGATATATCTATTTTATAGGGTAAAATTCCATACATACGATTCCCCTTTTTTCAGGGTTTCTTTCCCAAAAACCGGAAACAAACCCGGTGCCGACGAAAAATAGATAATTTCTTCTTGGTCGATTACTAAAACCTTTTTTTCGTATGGCGATAATTCGTATGAAATCTTGTTAATCCACAAAAAAAGCAAATGGTTAGTTTTATTGGTTATAATTATTTCAACATCGCCATTTGCATTTTCACCCAATTTTTCAAAAAAATGTTGCGTTTGAAAAAACAGCGTATCGGTAATCTGAATCAACGTTTCATAAACAAAGCCACGCTTGCTGGTTTCCACATCAAATGCTTCCACAAAACCGTTCTGAGGCTCGCTGGGCAACACTACCAATAAGTTTGAGCTGTTGATGGAATGCAAAACCTGGGAGTTGGTTCCGGGTCCTTCACGGAAGTTAATTTCCGATGAGGCCTTACCAACCCTTAGTTGCGCCGATACCGGCAGGTTAAAATATAATATCGTGACTAATGCAAAAAATACCTTCGGTTTCATAAATTGGTTTTGGGGTTTGGCAGCTAAAATACTTACAAAAACAGTAAATAGCATTAGCTGAAACTATCCTTTTGGTTCAAGTATAGAATAAAGCCGCATTCTACCTTTTATTTCGCTTTATCTTCTTCCACCGCCTCCGCTGCGGCCCCCACCACCGCCACTTCTTCCACCGCCTCCACCACTGCGGCCACCTCCGCTATAACCACTGGACGATGACCCTGATGAGGATGGAGAAGCCGATTGCCTGGAATTGGATGAATTTGTGGACCTTGACGATTGTGAAGTGGATGGTGAAGCAGACGCTCGGTTTGATTGCGAAGTAGTTGGTTTGTTTACATTACCGCTGGAAGCTTTATTGCCACTGTTATTGGAGGCTTTATTCATATTATTGGTAGTTGCTTTATTTCCACTACTGTTGTTTTGCCTGTTGGCATCGCTGGTGGTTGCTTTATTTCCACTGGTATTCGATGGTTTATTTGTATTTGTATTGGAAGCATTATTTCTATTAGAATTATAATTGCCATTGGTATTGTTGTGATTCACCGTATTGGAACTGTTCTTGTAATTGTTGTTGTAATTGTTATAGTTATTTGTATTATGCACTACTACCGTATTTCCGTGTGGATAAGGTGGAGGGTACCCATGGTAATAATTATTGTGGTGGTAAGTACTTACAGCCACAACCGTAAATGCAAAAAAGTAGGGAGGCGGGGCGGGTGGAGGATAATAGGGAACATAAACCGGTGAATAAACATACGTTACGATGGGTGCCGATTCCACTACCACTACAGTGGTTGTGGCCGGGGCAGATACAACAACTGTATCGGTACCTGTATACCCGGGATTAGCAGTTACGGCAGGTTTTGTTGTAGGTTGTGGTTCAACAATATAATCCTTACCGTACAAAGCCATATCCCCAACAATTTGCATGGAAACTTTACCCTCTTCATCCTTTGAAACTAAAATAACCGCCACATCTTGGGTCTCTTTTTCATTCACCTTAACCCGAAGAATAAACGAAAAATCAGTTCCGTCTTGTTTTGTCTCCACTTTAATGAAATCAACCTTTGAGTCTAAATTCAAATCCAGGTTGTTGATGCCTGTGGCTTCTAAATTCAACGATTTTTCAAATTCTTCAATGGTTTTCGACTTTTGAAAAAGCTCCAAAACGGCATAAAGATTCAGGTTATCTCCAGGCAAACCCAAAGTATCTAATTTTGGTTCTGTTTGCGAAAATGTGGGTATGGTACATAAACCGGTAAAGATTAGTATCAAAAGAAAAAAACACTTACTCATAGATTTTATTTTAAACTTTCGGATTTGTAAATGCAACAAAAAGTATAACAAAAGTACATTTTTATTTTTCAATTTCAGTCATTCAAAATAACACGGTTTATTCCTTATTTTAAATTAAATTTGTTCTTTTTACAAATACAAATAATTGAAAATAAATTTAAATTAAACAGAATTATGAAAGGTAAGTTTTTAATGAGCGGAATGCTGGCAGTTATGCTCATGTTCGCCATAGCCTGTAATCAGAAAAAGGAAGTGATTCAATCAGCTATTGACATAGAAAAAATTAAAGCCGAAATTCAGGAAGCCGAGAATCATTTTGCCGACATTTACAATTCAGGAAATGCCGATAGCTTGAAATATTATGCCGATGATGCGGTTAGTTATTTTAATAACCAGTATCCAATCATGGGTAAAGACGCTATCCATGAATATATTAACGGGGAATTGGAATATTTTCCAAAAGGGGCAAAACTATCCTATGAAACCAAAGAGGTACATGTTTCCAGTGATGCCAACCAGGTGATTGAAATTGGAGCATTCCTTCTAGTAGATTCCACTAACTCTAAAATAAGGAGTGGAAAGTATTTCAGCCTTTTTGAAAAACGAAATGGAAAATACCTGTGCATTAGGGATATGGGTAATTCCGATCCTATGGATGAATAGCAAAAATTGAGTAATATTGAACAGGAAAGCACTTCAAACGGGGTGCTTTTTACTTAAAACCGATTTGCTTGCATTTAAAGAATCTATTTTTAGGGGGTTCATAATTTATTTTTTTTCTTGGTCTTCGATTGATTTTATATTGTATTTCAATGATTTCCAAATCATTAAAATTGTCAAAAGTTGTTTTTTTTAGGAATATATTGCCTTATTAGTTTATTGGTATCTCCGCTTAAGTCTCTTTCCCATGAAGAATATGGGTGAGCAATAAAGAAATCTGCGAGTAATTTTTTAGATATTTTTTTATGTTCTGCAAATTCTTTACCATTGTCAGAGGTAATTGAATGCACAATTTGATACTTTTGTTCTTCAGTTAATTGCTTCATATTGTTTACTTTTAGTCGAGTACAGAGATAAGCCTTAATGAGGAGTAAAAGCAGAGCAAGGGAAATAACCCTTAGCTCTCTTTGCTACGCTTCATTCCGTAAAAAGAGCTAAGGGTTGCGATAATAAGAATACAAGAATACTCTTAAAAGTTGCATTTACTAAATGAACTTACGAAGTTTAACCCGCTTTATTCATACCTGAGCACAGCGAAAGGTGTGAATGTGCGATGGGCATTGGGTTGCAAAGCGGGAAACCCCGATTTAGCTACACCCAAAATTGGGAGTTTTTATTTTCCCAATATTGAGGTGTAGCTTAATCGTCAGGATTATTAATGAATAATCCGGGTTAATTCTGAATATAAATGGGTTAGGTGAATCAAATAAAATATTATAGTAACAAATTAGACCATATAACAATTAAAGATAGTTAATTAT
>DYQV01000539.1 GCA_020719105.1 Rikenella microfusus | reverse complement strand
ATTACCAATCAAAGCATTAAAAGCTGAAACATCAACTCCAACAGCGTTAATACCCAATTCACAAGATTGAACCATTGTAGTTCCACTACCAGAAAAAGGGTCGAGTACAATATCGCCTTCTTTGAAATAGACATCTTTTTTAAATTTATCTGTATGGTTGTCGAGAAAATACTCAACCAATTGTGGAATAAACTTACCTTTGTACGGGTGTAGCCTGTGTACGTGTTTTGTTGTTTCGGCTTCTTTGTATTGGTCGAATGAAAGTGTCCAATTTAAATCTTCACCAAGTTCGTCTTTCCACGATTCTTGTCTATTTGTTTTTTGTCCTGTATAATAATTTGCAAGTTCCTCTTTTAAAATCAAAGATGATCCATTCTCTCCAATTTTTCTAATTCTACCATATTGGATAAGATATGAAATATTTGAAGTTGTAACATTTTTGTTTAGATATTCTGAAGCCCAAACACTTGCTTCATTTATAGATAAAAATTCTGACATATAAGCTTTTAAAGGTGTTTTTGATTTAGCATTTTTGAGGCTGCAATTTACAAACTTTTTTCCAATTTTTGAGCAATGAAAATTGGAATTTCCATTATTTTATCAAATCGTTTCCACTGCCCAAAGCGGTAAATTCGTCATCCAGCTCTCGGCTTTGTAATCGGCCAATGAAGTACGAATTGCCTCGTCGGGCTTGTGTTTTTCGCAGAAAAGTTTGAAACTTTTTGCGCGCAAATTTTCACCCGATTTCACGTCAATTGGAATGATTCTACCATCGGTTTGAACTACAAAATCTACTTCCGAAGTGCTTCGGTCGTTAGTCCAATAAGCTATAAACCGATTATTCTTCAATCTTAGTTGCTGTATTACATATTGTTCGGCAATGGCACCATTGTATTGTTGCATTAACGAATCTCCGTTTAGTAAATTCGCAATATCAATATTTGCTAATGCCAATAAAAGTCCTGTATCGTGCAAAAAAAGCTTGAACGAACCCAAATCCTGAAAAGCAATTAACGGCATTTCGGGTTTACTTATTCTGTGACATTTCACGAGCAAACCCGCATCGGTAAGCCATTGTATTGCCAACTCAAAATCTTTGGCGCGAGCACCATCACGAATTTGACCATAAACAAACTTTTTATTTTCCTTTGCAAGCTGCGACACTATACTCTGCCAGACCATTCGGATGCGCGGAACAATTTCGAAAGGGGCATGTTTTGAGAAATCGCCTTCGTACGATAACAATATTCTGTTTTGAACAAGTCGCACTTTCTGAAAATCGTTTGTTTCAATGTAAGTTTGTACCACTTCGGGCAATCCACCTACAAAAAAATAATACCGTAAAATTTCGTTTAATTTTGTCCTGAAAACCGATAACAGTATCCAATCTTTTTGATGAATAGCATCTTTGAGTCGCTCCTCGCCAATGGCTACCAAAAATTCGGAAAACGACATGGGTTGCAAATCCAAAAAATCGACTTTACCTACCGGAAACGATTCGTGTTTGTGAAATGCAATACCCAGCAACGAGCCCGCAGCAGCAACATGATATTCGGGAGCATTTTCGCAGAAATATTTTAATACGGTAATTCCTCTGTCTGCCGCTTGAATTTCGTCCAGAATCAGCAAGGTTTCGTCAGGGATAATATTAATTTTGGTAGTAATTTCTAAAGTTGAAATTATCCGTTTTATATTAAAATCATCTTTGAATAATGCTTGTAAATGCGGCGAATCTTCGAAATTCACATACACCAATTGTTTATAAGCAGTTCTGCCAAACTCTTTAAGCAGCCATGTTTTACCCACCTGACGAGCCCCACGCACTAGTAATGGTTTGCGGCTCGAACTTATTTTCCATTGATTTAATTCTGTCAGTTTATCCCTATACATAATGTTAAGTTGTAAAAAGCGATACAAATATACACTTTTTACACGTAAAAAGTGTAGTTTAAATACATTTTTTACATGATAAATCTGTTTTCAACGCAAACTATTCACTATTCACTG
>DYQV01000538.1 GCA_020719105.1 Rikenella microfusus | reverse complement strand
CTGAAAGGCCTAAATTTCAATAACCTCCGGTGAAACCGGAGGAAAAGAAATGTAATAAATCCATGAACCCTGAAAGGGTTCAACCCTTTCAGGGCTGCAAAACGATCTTCCTATTTTACCCGTGGGCGTTGCCCACGGTTATTGAAATTTAGCCACTTTGTGGCTTTTCTTAGGTCGAATGTCCGATACTCAATTAGATTAAAATACCGACGATAAGCCCTCCCTGCTGACTCGCGAAAATTATCCTGGTTAACGAAATTTAGATTTGATGAGAAAAACTGCCCAGCTTGGTTGTATCATTATTTTTTTGCTCACCATGCTTTTCCATGTGCTGGTGATGGTAAAAATTATTCCTTATGGCATGGTTTGGGGTGGCCGCCAAAGGCGTCAGGTTGATCCCCGGATTTTCAGATTTTCCATAGCCCAAACCTTCAGGTTTGGGATTGTTAGAATCTCCGACACAAAGATTTCAGGGCGTTTACGCCCTTTTTTCCATCGGTATATTCCGAACCGTTGAAGGTCGTAAACGACCTGTCATGAAAAGATCCTCTTCTCATTTTACCCAGGGCTGAAGCCCTGGGCTATGGATTCTTTCCCAAACCACACATGGTTATCATCTCGTAACCTGACGATTATAGTGTGGCCGCCTCAGTCAACCTGCAAGATCTACATATTTGAGATGGTTTCGCTTGCGCTGAATATGTTTTTTCTATCGGTAATCCTGGTTAAATCCAAAATCAGAACAACTGACCTCTGCGGAATTTAAGATGATACCATATTGTTTGGTCTCAGGAAAATGCTTAGGATAATCTTTTCTAATATATTGATAATGAATAGTTAAAATAGTATTTTATTAGGAATTCTTAGTGAGACCAACAAAACAGGTATCATTTTAAAATCCGAACAAACAAGTCAAAATGATTAAATATCAACACCCTATATTTTTGGAGTCAGTTGTTCTGAAAATACTGAAAGTTAAAATTCCTGATAAAATTATCACAGTTATTTTATGGCTGATGTTTGCCTTATTTTTGATAAATACAGCCGGTAATTTGCTTTCGAACAATCAGTTGGAAAAAATCATTTTCACACCAATTACCATACTTCTGTCTATCTTTAGTTTTATTTTGGCACGTGATAAACAATAAAATCACAAAAACATCATTTCTTAGTTTCCTAATTTTGAATTGAAGCTTTTTTCGGTTGGCTGGGCTATCGGCCAGTAAAAGGTTTTGTTGATAAAACAGGTAAACACGTAAAAATTAAAACCACAATCAGCAGCATGGATTGTATTACGAAAAACGATATAATTGATAGAATTTTAGATACTTACAAGCACGATCTGGGAAACGCCTTTGAACAGTACCGGAATCATGTTTACCGGGCTTTCAATTTTACACTGCCGTATTTATCATCAAACCTGGAGATTGAAACAATTTCCATTGCTGCTGCCTTTCACGATCTTGGAATCTGGACCAACAACACTTTCGATTATCTGGAACCATCCATTTTACTGGCAAAACAATATGCTGCTGCAAATCGTGCCGATGCCGCCACCATTCACCAAATCGAAACCATCATCAGTTTACATCACAAATTAACCCCGATTAAAACATCAACGCTCGCCGAAATCTTCAGGCAGGCCGATCTGGTGGATTTATCCCTCGGAATAATCCGTTGTGGCAGGTCACGAAAAACTATCAGCACAATTAAAAGAGCTTTTCCAAACAAGGGTTTTCATCTAAACCTTACAAAGCTTTTTGTTAAAAATCTGATTAAAAACCCGTTACGGCCTTTACCAATGTACAAATTATAAATTTTAGAGAAATACCATGAGAAATTTAATTTCCAAAAACGCAGGTGGCAGAACCGTTTTAATTCTGTTTTTACTTGCCAACATCATTTACGCACTGATGCTCATCATCACCATTCCCGGGGTTGTGAGCTTTTCGGGAGGGATGAAGTTACTGGACATGATGCCGACGGGCTACGACGCTGCTTACGTTAAC
>DYQV01000537.1 GCA_020719105.1 Rikenella microfusus | reverse complement strand
TCTCCGATTTTAATAATTGATTCATCGGATGACTTTTCGGAGCGGACTCAAATATCCACTTCCAACTGATATCCATCACGGCGCACTACCATAGCATTTTCCCATGTGTGATGGGTTCCTACAACTTTAGGAATATAAAGTGAACTTACAATTCGTTGAGCGGTTTCATCAATTTTTAAAGGCTGAGCTTGTCCAATTTCAGATGAAAACAGGTACAGTGCATTGGGATTGATATTGCGTAGCATTCCACCATCTAATATTCCCGGCATATACCAAATCAGGTAATTCCCGGTTTTCAGCATTTCGCCCGATAGGCTGGCCAATACCCCATGAAGACTGCGTTTGGCTGAAATAAATTCATGAATTTCAGGAACATTTATATCTTCAGCTGCAGCACCCACAAATAAAGCAGTTCCTTTAAGTATTGGAAAAACTTTTTTAAACAATTGTAGCGGGGCATAATGATTTACATTCAGTACTTTTCCTTCTTTCCGGCTCATTAAAACTCCGGCAGCGTTCACAAAAAAATTGATGACTCGTTCGTTTTGAGTCAAAAGATTACCCAATTTCTCGACTTCCGATGGGACATTAAAATCAGCCTGAAAGGCTTCAATGGTAATTCTATATTGCTTGGCCAAAAGCACTTCATCGGTAAGGTTTTCCCGGTTGCGGTTGTAATGCAGTATTAAGTTGGCTCCACGCTTTGCCAAGTCTAATGCAATTTCTTTTCCTAAAGTTCCGCTAGCACCTAAAACTAAAGCGGTTGTTCCTTTTAAATCACCGGCAAACAGGTAATTAAGTCTCGGTTTTTGGTATTTTAATTCGGGTACTAAATAAGTAAATGCCCCATAATTACCACCAACTCCAGCCATAGGACTCAATAGTTTCATTCCCGGATTTAATTTTTGTTGCTGCTTAAGCATGGAATAGGCTATGGGAACAGTGGCTCCTGATATATTCCCATATTGTTGCTGGGCTTCCAGAAATACTTGGTTTGGTGATAATCCGAGTGCAATTGCTGCTGGATACAATATGGCATTTCCGGTTTGGTGGGGCACGCATAAGTCCAAATCGGAAACATTCCAGCCTGTTTTTTTGAGGACTTCCATCGAAGTCAAAGGAATGTTCTCTATTGCCCGGTCCTTTATCAGCGAATCGTCCATATAAAGATTCCAATATTTATCGACGCCCACAAAATCAACCATTTGTATATCCTGATGGTTATTTATTCCCAACACTCCTTGTGGCAATTCCGTTTCAATACGCGAAAGAACTACCGATGCGGCGCCATCGGCAAAAGTAACAAAAGGCACAAATTTAACCCGTTGTGTGAGGAACGACGACATGGTTTCGGTATGAGCTACTATAACATGTTTTGCTTCTGGGTGGGCTTTTAAATATTCAATGGCCCGTTCCAGGTTGATGTTAAAACCGGCACAGCCCGATGTTAAGGTAAAAGCCGGGGTGAAATTTTTAAATCCCACAAAGTGAGATTTGATGGCAGATGCAATTCCCGGAGCTTTTTGGTGCGGCGAAACGGTACTCACAAACCAGGCATCAATTTCCTTTGGGGTTATGCCTCCATCTTTCAAAGCGTGTTCAACAGCTTTAACTCCCAATTCGAGTGACGATTCAGCGTAATTCAGTTTTTTAACCGTGGGCGGAAAAGGGGTTACATGGTGTCGGATGTTGAATCCCATTTTTTCGCGCACAAAGTAGTCGAACGCACCAATATCAGGGTTTTTCTCTTTGTATTCCAGATAGTTTTTGCTTTTGGCCATGCGGTTCTCATCAAATCCGCGTAAGAAACCTTTACGCAGCGCATCGGCAATAAACTCGTTGGTTATCGGGAACTTTCCAGCTGCGTGACCTATTCCGGTAAAAATATAGCTCTCCATAATTGTTGCATTAATTCATTGATTCATTTGCTCATTCGTACATTAGCTCATTGTTAAAATTTCGTATATCCATCTTTCCGGACCACCAAAACCCCTTTGCAATGACAGTTTTTAA
>DYQV01000536.1 GCA_020719105.1 Rikenella microfusus | reverse complement strand
TTTGTTTTTGTATAATTCAATGTTAATCGATTTTTTAGGAATTCAAAAAACGACAAGCTATCTACCAACATTAATGCAAATGAGGAACTCGCAGATCGGTGGGCGCTTCATTTTCCATACCTTTAACCCTGCAAAACAAATAAAAGAACCTCTCCGTAATGGGATTTAGAATGGGAAATTGCATTGTGCATAATGCAAATTTTCAATCCATGGGTAATTTATTTGATAGGGTAGGTAGGCATTTGATACAGTGCTGGTAGAAGCATACTGCTGTGTTTCAAAATAAAATACCAATAAACCAAAACCACAAACCGTATGATTTTGAAAAACCAATACCGGATCAACGTTTCAATTGGGAAAATCCGTTCTTTTAAAATCGGTAAATTTTGTTTTACAATCGTAAAGTGGTAAGTTTGTATAAACACAATAATTATAATGAATGAAGCAAAAATATTGTTTTCAAATCATGCTGTAACACAGATGTTTCAGAGAAATATTTCTGTAGAAGAAGTAAAGTATGTACTTCAAAACGGAATAATTGTAAATGAATATCCAGATGATAAACCTTATCCGAGCAAACTATTATTTGCAGTTAAAAGCGAAAGGGCACTTCATATAGTTTGTAGTGTAAATAACAATGATAACATAATCATTGTTATAACCGCATATGAGCCTTCGCCAGATATATGGCAGTCTGATAATAGAACAAGAAAAAGGTTATAAGTAAATGAATTTGAAGTAGTTTTGCAATTAATTAGATAAAACTTTTAAAACCAAGAAAAGTGGAATGTGTAATTTGTAAAAATGGAACTAGTAAACAAGGATTGGTTACTTTTTCCATGGAACGGAATAATGTAATTATTGTGTTCAAAAATGTACCGGCTATGGTTTGCCCTAATTGTGGCGATTTTTATTTATCAGAAGATACAACTACATTATTGCTTGAAAAAGCCGCCAAAACCGCTGAAAAGGGTGTTGAATTTGAGATAATTAATTTTAAAGATGCTGCTTAAATGCAGCATAATTATATAAATGTACTTGGTATAATTCTCAACCACCCATTTAATACCTTCTGAACAAACCGGGCAAAAGCTCTTGGGTAAGTTCAATTGCGGCATTGTCTGCGCTTTGCGGCGACTTTTAAAGAACGGGAGATTAACTACACATTGAGTAGAGAATTATCATGGCTCCATTTCCGTGCACTAATTTATATTGAGAACGCATTAAGCAGGAGTTTTTATATTGAAATATTCCGTTTAGAGGATTGGACAACCCGTATCCTATCTGAAAAAATTGATTCCATGCTTTTTGAGAGGACAGCGATAGCTAAAAAACCCGAAGAACAAATACGAAAAGAGCTAAAAGAACTGAGGGAAAATAAAAAAGTAGCGCCCGACTTAGTATTCCGCGACCCTTATGTGCTTGACTTTCTGGGGTTACAAAACAATTTTAGCGAGCGGAATTTAGAAGAAGCGATACTAAGGGAATTGGAGAAATTCATTTTAGAATTAGGGCAAGGCTTTACTTTTGTTGAGCGTCAGAAAAGAATGCTGATTGATGGAGAAAGCCATAAGCTCGATTTATTATTCTATCATCGCCGGCTAAAACGATTGGTAGCCATTGATTTAAAACTTGGGCGGTTTAAAGCATCATACAAAGGCCAGATGGAATTATATCTGCGGTACATGCAAAAATATGAAACTGAAAATGGGGAAGAATCCCCAATCGGTTTATTGCTTTGCTCCGAAGGCAATTATGAACAGATTGAATTGCTTCAACTTGAAAAATCAGGAATTAGGGTTGCTGAGTATATAACCGAACTGCCACCAAAGGAATTATTGCAAAAAAAACTACATCGGTTAATTGAAATAGAAAGAACCCGTTTAGAAAACAATAATAATGTATAACGCAGCACAATTGGCAATATCTATTTCAAGAACCTGGGTTAGCCGATTACTTATTAATAAGGTGCAGCGCACCGAAATATTTTAAATTTATTTGTAAACAGGAACAAGCCC
>DYQV01000535.1 GCA_020719105.1 Rikenella microfusus | reverse complement strand
CAAATGACCATCGTAAACATAAAAAACGGCATAGGAAATCAATTATTTCAGTATGCTTTTGGTAAGGTATTGGAGTGGAAATACAATACACAAGTTTATTTCGATTTATTACGTGACGAAATAGAGAGCCCTTTGCAAACGGATTTAGATGTGTTTTGCATTGAACCTATCGTTGAGGTTAATCCGAAAATAGCTAACCGATTCAAACCTTTTTCGGTGCGTCAATATCGGGATAACAAACAATTCGTAAAATACATGTATTACAAGTTACGACGCAAATATCAACCACATAAATTAATAACTGAACCCTATCCAAGTCAGTTTATGGAGATGTTTGAAGATTTAAACACTGAGAAGTCCATTTATTTCTTAGGTTTTTGGCAAAACTATAAATACTATGTAGGCTACGAAGACCGCATTCGAAAATTATTTGAACCAAAGGACAAAAGTTTTTGGCAAACAGAGCAAGCACTCGAAATAAAAAACAATCACTTAACTTCCGTGAGCCTACACTTCCGAAGAGGCGATTACCTTACAAGTGGTTTTATAGTTCCTACTACGATGGAGTATTACCGATTAGCCATCGACAAAATACAATCGAAGGTTACCAACCCTATCTATTACGTATTTACTGATGAACCGGAGTGGTTCGAACAGAATATAAAATTGGACATACCTTATAAGTTAATTACCGGAAACACTGGTAAAAATTGTTATAAGGACATACTTTTAATGAGCTTGTGTCAGCACAATATCATGGCAAATTCTACTTTTAGCTGGTGGGGAGCATTTTTAAACACCAATCCCGATAAAATAGTTATTGCACCTAAAACATGGTATGGTACACCAAATAGAGACTTGCACACAAACGAAATTACACCCCCTGAATGGTATCGATTATGAAAAACAACCGCATCGCCATTATCATTCCATATTTCGGGCGTTGGCCTGAGTGGATAGAGTTGTACTTTCACTCCTGCGAGCGTAACAACTTTATCGACTGGTATTTTTTTACCGATTGTGCTATACCTACTAATTAC
The DNA here is from genome assembly GCA_020719105.1 of Rikenella microfusus. GTDB lineage: Bacteria > Bacteroidota > Bacteroidia > Bacteroidales > SZUA-534 > GWE2-40-63. Next base: position 979 of record DYQV01000535.1, on the reverse strand, counting down.
GGCTCAAATTTACATTTCGTAAATACTACGTTTGATGCTTACTGCCACAACGTTAGTGCGGTTTTAGGTATTAACTTCACACCTAATAGCCCATATAAACTATGTGGTTTAAAACCCTTTTATGGCTATATTCATAAGGAAATACTTTCAACTTATGAATTCTGGGGCTTTGGCGATATTGATACAATTTGGGGTGATTTAAAATCGTTTTACATCCAAGATATGTTAATGAAATACGATGTATTTTCGACCCATGCCGATAGACTTTCGGGTCACTTAGCCATAATACGGAATACCCCAGCCTATACCGAGCTTGGTTTTAAAATAACAAATTGGCAAGCAAAACTTGAAAGTCAGGAAGCCTTAGCTCTTGATGAGCAAGACTTTAGTTGGCTGCTTTATCCTAACGCCCGTTTAATTAGTAAGCTTTACTCCAAAATTATTCGAAAAATCTTTAATTGGCGCGATGCATGGGTAATTTACTACCACCTAATGCCATTAGTTAATAAAATAAGCTGGATAATACCACGAAAACTTTACTTTAAAGAACAACATACAACCCCTATATTAGGAGGTGATGGTCGTACTTTTGAACACGATTCAGAAGACTGGATTTACAACGACGGTAAAATAATAAATCCCAAAAATGGCAAGGAATATATCTACCTTCATTTTATGATTTACAAAAAGAATTCGTTTCGGAATGACTATTTTTGGAAAGAAAATTACTATCATATAGCAAAAGGATATGATTTTTCGAAAGGTGTGAAGATTAATACTGAAGGATTTTTTCCAATATAATATAGCGAGCAACTTGATATAATTCGCAATAAAAACACAAAACCTTTCGGGTCATCTTCTAACTTTGGTTTTTATAGTATTCACCCACAATATACAGTGGAACTAAGCGTGAGACTCTGCGAGTCACCCGCTTTGGTAGTTGGAAATCTCGAAAATTAGTTGTATTTTTGTATAGCAT
>DYQV01000534.1 GCA_020719105.1 Rikenella microfusus | reverse complement strand
ATTAAAGAATATCCTCTTTTAATGAAATACCTTCAAAAGCAAGCTGAATGCGTTTATTTGCCTCTGATGAATTTTGATGTTTAAAACTAACAGGAATATGATTTTTTATTTCGTCGTTGGATAGAATTGGAACCTCAATGTGGCGTTCTTGCAGGAACAGAAGTAGGTCAAAAGCCAGATTTGAATCTTTCCTAACTTCTTCGTTTAGAACCCGCATCATTGAATTGACAGTTGATAAACTACGTGTCTCTCCCGCGATAATAATTGAATTCATCCTTTTTTATAAATTAGTTTAGTTTATTTAAAAACCTGTACTTAAATTTGACGATGCAAAAATAGATTCCCCAATTGGGTTTTAAAAAGCAATAAATTAACTTACTACGCTTGTCAAATTGTAAGCAAATGGCATACTTCTGTTGATATTCAACAGTTTGATTTACAAATTTTGAAATTTTAATACAATGGCCAGACAGCAGACCAACCTTCTTTTTAAACTGATAAAATCGTTGAGCAAAGCAGAGAAAAGAAATTTCAAACTCTATTCCAACCGCTTAGGAGATGGCGAAAGCTTAAAATATCTCACCCTATTTGACTTAATTGATAAACAGTACGATTACAACGAAGATGATATTCTAAAGAAAGCCCCTGAAATAAAACCAGCTCAACTTTCGAACTTAAAAGCAAACCTTACCAAAAACCTATTGGTTAGTTTACGCCTCTCATCGCAATTAAGCGATGTGGATATTATGCTGCGCCAACAAATTGATTATGCCAAAATAATGTATAATAAAGCACTTTACCAACAAAGTTTGGTAATGCTAAATAAAGCCAAAAAACAGGCAAAGAAATACGAACGGCAATTGCTGTACTTTGAAATGATTGAATTTGAAAAACTGATTGAATCACAATATATTAACCGTAGCCTTGAAAATAGAGCAGAGCAACTTTCAAAGGAATCAGATCTGCTAAACCACACGTTGTCCTTATCGGGCACCCTTTCGAACCTATCAATAAAGCTTTATGGCTTTTATTTACAACATGGATATGTCAGAAATGAAGAAGACCAAATCGTAATTACAGACTTTTTTCATGAAAATTTACCCGCATTCTCCTATAACCATCTTGGCTTTATTGAAAAACTTTACCTCTATAAATCGCATGTTTGGTTTTACCAGATTACGCAGGATTTTTTAATGCAGTATCGTTATTCACTAAAATGGGTAGAGCTATTCCGCCAAAATCCCGATGCCTTACTATCACAGACCGATTTATACATTAAAGGCATTAATAATATGCTTGAGGGACTCTATTTTGCTGGCGATTATGTGCGTTTTGAAAAAGGACTTCTTGAATTGAAACAATTTAAAGAGCATACCGAATTACCGTTGACTAAAAATGTGGAACTAAACCTTGGTTACCACTTTTATACACATTCCATTAATTGGCATTTTATGGAGGGTACTTTCTCTGATGGTGTTCAACTGGTTCCAGAGATTGAGGATTTTATTGGTACCAATGATATGTATTTAGACAATCACAACATTTTAGTTTTTTACTATAAAATTGCTTGTTTATACTTTGGGAGTGGCGACTTCAAAAATACTGTTAAATACTTGAATAAAGTTATCAATTATAAGGATACCGAACTTAGAAGCGATATTCAATGTTTTGCCCGGATACTTAATTTGATTGCTCATTTTGAGATGAAAAATTTTGAATTAATTGAATATCTGGTAAAAAGCACCTACCGTTTCCTTTCTAAGATGAAAGATTTACACCGTACCCAACGGGAAGTTCTTTTATTTTTGCGCCGGCTCCCCAGCATTTCAGAGGATAAACTGAATGATGCTTTCAACGGGTTGCTGGAAGAATTGAAACGATTGAGACAGGATCCATACGAAAAACGTCCGTTCCTTTACCTGGATATCATTTCGTGGTTAGAGAGTAAAATAAGCGATACCCCTGTCCAAACCATCATCCGACAAAAGCGGCTGAAAGGAAGTTTGGACAAGGATATCTAAAACAGTGATTCAATT
>DYQV01000071.1 GCA_020719105.1 Rikenella microfusus | reverse complement strand
TAACAATTAACAATTAACAATTAACAATTAACTATATGAAAGCAAATAATGTACTTGAATTAATTGGAAATACCCCAACAATAAAAATTAATTCTCTATTTGAAAACCAAACAGAAGTATGGGTAAAATTGGAAAAAAGTAACCCTGGAGGAAGTATTAAAGATCGCATTGCCCTGTCGATGATTGAGGATGCTGAAAAAAAAGGAATATTGACACACGATACCGTAATTATTGAACCAACTTCAGGGAATACGGGAATAGGTCTAGCATTAGTAGCTACAGTAAAAAAATACAAATTAATTCTTGTAATGCCCGAAAGTATGTCAATTGAACGTCGCCGTTTGGTAAAAGCTTATGGGGCTGAATTGGTTTTAACGCCCAAAGAAAAGGGTATGAAAGGTGCCATTGAAAAAGCAAAAGAACTACAAACTGAATTAAACGGTTGGATTCCTATGCAATTCGAAAACAGTGCCAATCCTGAAATTCATAGTTCAACAACAGCTCAGGAAATACTTAACGACTTCCCTGATGGCTTTGATTACTTAATAACCGGTGTTGGAACGGGTGGACATATTAGTGGAGTAGCCAAGGTACTAAAGACAAAATTTCCAAATCTAAAAGTTTTTGCAGTAGAACCGGAATTGTCACCAGTAATCAGCGGAGGCGCTCCAGGACCACACCCTATTCAAGGTATTGGTGCCGGTTTTATTCCCAAAAATTTACATACTGAATTGCTCGATGGAGTGATAAAAGTAGGAAAAGATGCGGCTTATGATTTCGCAAGAAGGGCCGCTTCAGAAGAAGGATTATTCCTTGGTATATCAAGCGGGGCTTCGTTGGCTGCAATTGCTCAGAAATTGCCGGAGCTTGCCGGTAAAAAAGTATTGACCTTTGCTTACGATACAGGGGAACGCTATCTTTCCATTGAAGGGTTGTTTCAATAAACAATTGCCACAGATTTGCAGATTCAAAAAATAAATAAATCTGTGATTCTGTGGCAAATTTCAAGAATCTAAATCCCAAACCGGGCCAATGGTGTAATATCCTGTGAGGCAAATTCACCTCTTAAATATTTATAGTAACCGGTTATTGCAATCATAGCAGCATTGTCGGTAGTAAAGCTGAATTTTGGAATATGAATTCTAATGTTGTTATTTTTCCCATAATTCGTTAATGCATCACGTAATCCCGAATTGGCCGATACACCTCCAGCTATTGCAATTTCTCGTATTCCATATTCTTTCACTGCTTTATCTAATTTGTCCATTAGTAGTTGAATAATGGTGAATTGCAATGAAGCGCATAAATCGGCTTTGTTATCTTCAATATAATTAGGTTTGTTTTTAATTTCATCTCTTATGTGATAAAGAAAACTAGTTTTTAATCCGCTGAAACTAAAGTTATACCCATCGATACGAGGTTTGGCAAATTTTATTTTTGTGGGATTACCAGTTTTTGCCAACTTATCAACCATCGGGCCACCCGGATAGGGCAAATTCATTACTTTGGCGCATTTATCAAAGGCTTCTCCGGCAGCATCATCTATAGTAGAACCGATTACTTCCATTTGCAAATGATTCTTAATGACAATTAGCTGTGTATGGCCACCTGAAACCAACAAACACAAGAAAGGAAAACCGGGTTGGTCAAAATCCAAAGCATCTTCTTTAATAAAATGGACCAGAACATGGGCTTGCAAATGGTTAACTTCAATAATTGGAATGTTTTGTGCTAAGGCAAAACCTTTAGCAAAGGATGTTCCTACCAAAAGAGAACCAAGTAATCCTGGCCCTCGTGTGAATGCAACGGCATCAATATCGTTAGGTTTTATTCCTGCCTGTTTAATGGCCGCATCAACCACGGGAATAATGTTTTGCTGATGAGCGCGGGAAGCAAGCTCGGGAACAACCCCTCCAAAAAGTTTATGTACCTCCTGATTAGCAATATAGTTTGATCGTATTACACCATCACTGATAACCGAAGCTGAAGTATCATCACAAGATGACTCAATCCCTAAAATTGTTATACTCATAAAAAAATAGATGTTAAACAAAATAAAACAGATACTTTTCTGTTTTTAGTTACCAATTGCTATTTTTACAGTCCTAATAAGCGTTGGTAAAATAAGTTGTAATAAATTAAACCTCAAAAATATTAAAAAAACAGCTAAAATAGTAGCTTATCTAATTCTTGTATTTGCAGGAATTGTTATTATTTTATGGGCAGCCATTCGTACACCAGCAATACAAACCTTTCTGGCAAAAAAAGCAGCCCAAAAAATTGCCATTTATTTTAATACCGAAATTTCCATTGACCGAATTACCTATGGGTTAAGACGAAACATAATTATCAAAGAACTGTATATCGCAGACCAAAACCATGATACCCTTTTTTATATTGGTCGCTTAGAGTGCAATTTGAAGAAGCTTACTTTCAATAAAAAAAAGTTATTTCTCGATCATATTATTCTGAAAGATGTTACCAGTAAAATAAAGCAGATAAAAGATTCCACTTACAATTACTCTTTTCTTATTGAAAGGATGGGTTCAGGAAAGAAAAGCTCATTTGACTGGGAATTAAAGTTTGATGAACTTAATTTTTTGAATAATACTTTTTTGCTTGAAACCAATGGAAAGAAGTTCCAAATTTCAGATTTTAAGGCCAATGTTGATGAAATAGTTATTGATTCCTCCTATCAAAGTTTCAACTTAACAACCTTATCATTTTGGTATAATAATGAAATTCATGTGCAAAACATTGCTTTTAATTTTAAAAAAGTAAATCAGGAACTGGCAATTGAAGACTTAAGGATTTTGAGTACTAATTCATACATCAACATAGATGGTTTCTGGGTTGTTAAAAAAGATTCAATAACACCTCCCATTTTCCATTTGAATAATGTTTCCACAAAACTGTTTTTAAATGATTTTTCATCGTTTTATAATGGATTTAAAGGTAATAACGAGTATTTATCAGTATCTGGCAGTTTATCAGGCAACCTATCCAAAATAAAAGGAAAAAATGTAAAGGTCAATTTAGGAAAGTCAATCTACTTAGAATCCAGTTTTGAAATTAGAAATATAACACAGCCTTCTCAATTGACTTACAGCTTTGAAGTAGAAAATTTACAGACGAGTTCTAATGATCTAACTCATATTTTGGTAAACTATTTTAGGCAAGATTCCTCCTTAATTCTTGAACCATTAAAAAATTTGGGGTATATTACCTATAAAGGAAATTTAGAAGGCTCCTTAGATAGAATTGTCAATCAAGGCTACATTACTTCTGATTTCGGAGCTATTTATTCTAATTTGTCCCTCATAAAAGATACCGTTCAGCAAAAAACTTATATTGAAGGAAACATTAAAGCAACTCCATTGCATTTAACAACGATTATTCCAAGCAAATCGCTAGGTGAAATTTCATTTAATTTAGATACAAAAGGTTTTTATTCCAATAAACAAGGAATACATTTAGATATTGATGGAATGATACAAAGTTTTGCTTTCAACAATCAAACTATCGATTCTGTTGGTATTAAAGGGGCATTGACCAAAGAAACGTTTACGGGTAGGATTTCCTCCTTTGATCCTAAACTCAGGTTCGATTTTGATGGGGTTTTAAATTTAGATACCATCCCTTCCTACAATTTTTCAATGAATCTGTATTCTGCTAACTTATATGAATTGGGGATAACAACATCAGATTCCACGGCCAACCTTTCAATGAATTTGAATGCCAACTTTATTGGCAATAAATTTGAAAACACTGCAGGAAATATTACTCTTACTGATTTGTATTACTTTAAGGATACCTCCTATTTTGCCACAGATAGCATTACCATAGCAATAAATTTAACGGAAAATGGAAGAAAATTGACTTTTAATTCAGAATATGTTACGGCTGAATTGGAAGGTCATTACAATTCTTTATCACTGGTTCAAGGGGTAGAATCCCTTTTAAATTCCTACATTCCATCCTTAGGAATTAAAACTGCATTAAAAGATAGTTACAATAATTTCTCATTTACAATAGTAGCAAACTATCCCCATCCCATAACAGAAATGTTTCTCCCGAGTTACCGAATCTCTCCAGGTACAACTGTTACAGGAAGTTTTAATGCCACAAATGACTTTCTTAGTATCTCTTGCTTTACCAATAAATTTGAATTTCATAACCGGCAACTTGACGATTTGAACCTGAAGCTTTATACTCGTGGAGCCAACTTATACCTCAATCTCAGCTCAAAAGAATTTAAGTACTTTGAAAATACTTCACTTAAAAATTTTCTCACAAGCATCAAAATACATAACGACAGCATTGACATCAATTTTAACTGGAACAACTGGTTACACAACAATTATAGCGGTAATTTGAATTCGTTGCTAACTTTTTCGAACCACGAAAACAGACAAAAACCAGATTTAAAACTTGATATTTTCCCGTCAAACATTATAGTTCTTGATACAACTTGGTACATTAGTAAAGGTTATTTGTTAAAAGATTCTGCAACGTATATTTTCTCAAATCTTAGAATTGATAACAAAACTTCTAATTTAAGCATCGATGGAAAACTTAGCCCTAATCCCAATGACAGCATATTATTTAATTTTCAGAACATTAGCTTAACTCATTTGAATTCCCTTATAAATGAAGAAAGTTTACAATTTAATGGAAATTTATCGGGAAAAACAAAAATTACCGATATCACCGGCGAATTGCATATTAATTCTGACTTTACCATTAATAAATTAACACTGAATAACGAACTTATTGGTGACACCCGTTTTACCAGTATTTGGGATAAAAATGAAAAGAAATTAAAAGTTCAATTAAATTCGGAAATTGACGCCATTACCCGGGTTTTTATCTATGGAAGTGTTTCACCTATAAAAAAAGAAATTGATTGCAATGTTCAATTCAATGAACAATCCCTGAAAATTTTAGAACCATTCTTAAAGCCGACTTTTATTGATTTTAAGGGACATGCTAGCGGATTAGTGCGTGTCTATGGTGAACTTACTAACCCAAAATGGGAGGGTAATGTTTTTGCGAACCAAGCCTCATTAACTGTCACTCCTACAATGGTAAATTATCATTTTAGCGATTCCATAGCATTTCACAATCACGAAATTCAATTTAATAAAATTACTGCTTTTGATAAAGATGAAAACCATTTGGTTATGAATGGGACCATATCACATCAAAAATTCAGTAATTTTTCAACCAATTTAAGATTCACTACCAATCAAATTTTGGGTTTAAATACAAAAGTTACTGATAATCCTTTATTTTATGGAAAAGTTTATGGATCCGGATATGTAAAGATCTACGGCCCATCGGACGACACCAAAATTGATATTGTTGCCACCACGTTAAGGAACTCACAGTTCTTTATACCCTTAGAAGGAAAAAGCGATATTCAGGAAAACGGTTTTATAGAATTTGTTGAACCTTATAAAACGAAAAAAAAGGAAAAAGAAGAATCAAAAAAATACTTGGAACCAGAATCGGAAGTAAGTATGATTATTGACTTAACCGTTACTCCTGAAGCTGAAGTGCAAATACTTTTCGATCCAAAAATTGGTGATGCATTAAAAGCCAATGGATTTGCCCGCTTAAATATGGAGTCCGACAATGATCGATTTGCTATGTATGGTGATTACAGAATTAATAAAGGAGAATTCACCTTTACCCTTCAAAATGTAATAAACAAAAAGTTTGAAATTCAATCCGGGAGTAGTGTAAATTGGTCGGGTGACCCAATTGATGCTACTATAAACCTTGATGCGGTTTACAAAATAAAAAAAGCTTCGGTTTTCGATTTGACTACGGAAGAAGCCGACAGAGAAAAAAAGGTTGAGGTGGATTGTCATTTGAAAATGACCGACAAATTGATAAACCCAACCATTTCATTTGCCGTACAAGTGCCGGCAAATACCAATGAAGCAGCCATTGATCAAATAAATACCTTGCCGGAAGAAGAAATTAACAAGCAAGTTTTGTCATTACTATTGGTGAACAAATTTATGCCTTTAAATCAAGGAAGTTATACTACCAATACGTCAGGCAATCTAACTGCAACAACGGTTAGTGAACTAATGTCCAACCAATTAAGCAAATGGGTTTCAGAAATAAGCACCGATTTTGATTTGGGATTTGTATATCGTCCCGGCACAGAGACAACAGAACAAGAATATGAAGTGGCACTTTCAACCAATTTGTGGAACGACCGGTTAACGGTTAATGGTAATGTAGGTTATAGTACACAACAAAACCAAACCTCACCAACTCCTAAAAATCCTTATACCACTGACTTCCAGATTGAATATAAAGTAAATAAAAAAGGAAATATCCGGTTACGGGCTTTTCAAAAAGTAAACAGCGATATTGAATATTCACAAGCACCTTACACTCAAGGACTGGGAATTTTTTATACTGAGGATTTTGATAATTTCAATCAATTGAGGCAAAAAATATTTAAAAATGAATACGCCACAAAGCCCGATGACATAGAGATTAAAAGGGAGGAAAAAGACAGCCTTCCATAAACTACTTCAATAAAAAGAACCTGCTTAGAATTTGATTTTAATTACTAAAAATCAACTATAAATAATACTTAACCATTTATTCCGTTATTTTTATATATTAGCGCAAAAAATAATTTTATGATAGCAACAGCTTTTCTTCAGGTTACTTTAAATCAATCACAAGCATTGAACACAGGCAGTACCCAATCCGTTGATAATTCCCTTTCAGCCTTCGATTTAGCAATTAAAGGCGGTTGGGTTATGATACCTTTGGCTATTTTGCTTGTCATTGCAGTCTATATTTTTTTCGAACGATACATGGCTTTGCGGAATGCTTCAAAAACAGATGCAAACTTCATGAATCGAATTAAAGACTACATACACGATGGCAAAATTGAGGCTGCCACCAATCTATGCCAATCTACTGATACACCAATAGCCCGTATGATTGAAAAAGGAATCGCCCGTTTGGGAAGACCCCTAAATGATATCAACACAGCGGTTGAAAATATCGGTAACCTGGAAATCGCCAAACTTGAAAAAAGCTTACCTTCTTTAGCCACCATCGCCGGAGGAGCTCCAATGATAGGTTTTTTTGGAACCGTAATCGGAATGGTTGAAGCTTTCTATAATATGTCGCATGCCGGAAATAATATTGATATTTCGTTACTCTCAAATGGTATTTATGTGGCTATGATAACTACTGTGGGAGGTTTAGTGGTAGGAATTATAGCTTATTTTGCTTATAATTACTTGGTAGCCAGTGTTTCACGGATTGTTTATAAACTGGAAGCAAGCACTACCGAATTTATGGATTTATTAAACGAACCGGTAAGTTAACCGATAACTAGTTAATCCTATATTTCTATTTCGAATTGTTGATTATTAATTGATAATTACAAAAATGTCACTAAAACGTCAAACTAAAATATCCGCAGAATTCAGCATGTCGTCCATGTCTGACTTAGTATTTTTATTGCTAATATTCTTCATGATTACCTCAACTTTGGTTGCTCCCAATGCTTTGAAATTGTTGTTGCCACAAAGCAATAACCAAACCATGGCAACAAAACCAATAACTACCGTTTCCATTACCAAAGACTTGCAATATGCCGTGGAAGGCAATTATGTTGATTTTTTTGATTTGGAACGATATATTGTGAAAGAAGTAGGTCCTGCTACAAGCTATCCGGAACCACCCACTATTTCGCTCCATGTTGATAAAAGTGTAGCCATGGAACATGTAGTAAAAGTTATGAATATAGCTAAAGATCATCAATATAGGTTAATTTTGGCTACTGCTCCTTTAAAATAATTGTTTGATGAGTACCACCAAAGAACAACGGTTCAGTATTATTAGTACCCTACTATTCCTTGTGGCATTTACAGGGTTATTGCTGTTTTTTGGTTTTACTGCACCTTTTCCACCTCCTGTTGAAGAAGGAATTCTTATAAACTTTGGTAACACCGAAACCGGTTCAGGGGAAATAGAACCCATAATTGCCGAAGCAACAAAAGTGGAAGAAGTTCCAATTCCTCCAAAACCTAGCATTACAGAACCCGTTGTAAATAATGATAAAGAAGAGGAAGTAGTGACTCAGGATTTTGATCAAACGGCTGTTATCGAAGAAAAAAAACGGCAGGAGAAAAAGGAAAAAGAAGCGTTAGAACAAAAAAAGATGGAAGAAGATATTGCACGTCAACAGCAGGAAGAATTAGAAAAGAACAAACGCGAGGAAGAAGAAAGGATTCGTAAAGAACAGCAACTGAAATCAATTAATGACCGGGGCAAAAATGCCTTTGCCGGTAAAAATCCCGATGGTGGAACAAAAGGTGAAGGAGTTAATGGAGGGATTGGCAACCAAGGCGACCCTAATGGTGATGTGAACTCGAAAAACCGAACCGGTGGAACAACCGGAGGTGATGGAATTTCATTTAATCTTGCTGGCAGAAACAGCAAATCGTTACCCAAACCCGAATATTTAAGCAAATCGGAAGGTAAGGTAGTGGTGGAAGTTACTGTTGATCAAAATGGAAATGTTATTAAAGCAACTTCGGGTGGAAAAGGTACTACAACCTCGGATAGAACACTACACCAAGCTGCCGAAAAAGCGGCACTAAAAGCAACATTTGATGTAAATAAAAATGCTCCTCCTCAACAAGTGGGCACAATTACTTATATTTTTATCCTACAATAATTTCCTTCAATCACTGATAGGTTAAGGAATTTTATTCCCAAATCATCAACTATTTTATCCCATTTCCCCAATTTTCCAACTTCCCATTCCCCCACTTCCCCATTCCAACTTTCCAACTTTCCAGTTATTCATCCTTCACATTATTTTCCCAGCTAACCTTCTCGCAGCAGGCGCTGCGAGTTCCCCTTTTCCCATTTCCTCATCTTCCAATCATTCCATTTTTTTTACCCTGTTACCCTGACACCTTGGTACCCTGTTACCTTTCCACCCTGCAACCTTTCCCCCATCTTCTCAATATTCCAAAAAACAACGAATCTACAGTACAACAGCAGTTTTCACCCAATCGTAAATGCCTAAAAACTTAATAGCTGAAATCAGGATTACTATCAACAATATATATCGCACAAACTTTGGACCCCAGCTCACTGCAAAACGGGAAGCCAAATAAGCTCCTACCATGCTTCCGGCAGCTAAAATTAACCCTATGGAAAAATTAATTTGCCCCTTCCATAAAAAAACCGGTAGAATAAAAAGGGTGTAAACCAGCACAATCAGGATTTTAAGAACATTGGCTTTAATTAAGTCGTACCCAACACTCAAAACCAATCCTGCCAATAAAAAAACACCCACTCCCAACTGAATAAACCCTCCATAAAAACCTATGCAAAACATAACCAGGTTCTGGCTCCAATTGAGTTTAATGGTATGATCCGGATTTGCTACCTTCACCCATTTTTCAGGTTTATAAACCACAACAAAAAAGAGGAAAACCATTAAAACACCGATAATGCGGGTCATTATCCTTTCGTCGATACTCACCGCCAAAACAGCCCCAAGCAAAGCCCCGGCAATGGATGGAATGGTTATCCGGTAGTTTTCGCGGCGCTTGATGGCCCCTTGCTGTTTGAAACTAGCCACACCCACAATACTGCTGAGCAGAATCATCAATCGGTTGGTGCCATTCGCAACATTGGCCGGCATACCTAAAAACATAAGAAGTGACAGAGATATGGTGGATCCGCTTCCTGCGAGTGTATTAATGAAACCAGCAAAAAAACCGGCAATTAAAGTTAATAAAACCAAATATACATCCATTTCCTGCATAAAAAGGTGGTTTTTAGTAATGAAAAAACTACCTGGTTTATGCAGATAGTTTTCAAAATTAAATAATTCATTAAAACAAACTTCACTTTTTAAAACTTCTTAAAAATAGCTTTCACCCGGATTATTCATTAATAATCCTGACGATTAAGCTACACCTCAATATTGG
>DYQV01000533.1 GCA_020719105.1 Rikenella microfusus | reverse complement strand
CATCGCACATTCATACCTTTCGCTTTGCTCAGGTATGAATAAAGCGGGTTATATTGTACCTGTTTTATAAACTCCTCATCAAAGCTATCAAAATATTCTATCTTATTACGGCATTTTATCAGTCCGTTGTTTTCATCAAACTGATTAGTGCATGATTCTAATTCAAACTTACCGTTTTATTGCTTTTATAAATTTATATCTTTGCGCTTTCAAATGAAAAATTAAAGCAATGACACTCATAAAATCAATTTCAGGAATCCGAGGAACCATTGGTGGAAAGCCCGGTGAAGGGTTAAGCCCGGTTGATGTGGTAAAATATACCGCCGCATACGGCACTTGGGCCAAGCAACAGGCAACGGGTAAAAACAAAATTACCGTGGTGGTGGGCCGCGATGCCCGCATTTCGGGTGAAATGGTATCGCAACTGGTAATTGCCACCTTGGTGGGTTCCGGTATCGATGTTATCCATTTGGGATTGGCCACTACACCCACTGTTGAAATGGCCGTAACCGATTATAACGCCGACGGAGGGTTGATACTTACCGCCAGCCATAACCCAAAGCAATGGAATGCACTGAAACTGTTGAACAGCAAAGGGGAATTTTTGGATGGAACGGAAGGTGAAAAAGTGTTGACTATTGCTGAAAAGGAACTCTTTACTTTTGCATTGGTAGACGATTTGGGAAAAGTTACCGAAGTTGCCGATTACGACGACCGACACATAGCCCATATCCTGAATTTAAAAATGGTGGATGTTACCGCTATAAAACAAGCCGATTTTAAAGTGGTTTTCGATGGCATCAACTCGGTGGGTGGAATCATCCTTCCCAAGCTTTTCAAAGCATTAGGGGTTACTCAGGTAGTGGCACTGAATGCTGAACCTACCGGTAATTTTGCCCACACTCCGGAACCGTTACCTGAAAACCTTACCCAGATTTCGGCTGCCATGGTGCAACATAAAGCCCACGTAGGTTTTGTGGTGGATCCCGATGTGGACCGTTTGGCCATTGTGAACGATGATGGAACCATGTTTGGCGAAGAATACACTTTGGTTTCCATTGCTGATTATTTGCTGGCTGCCAATCCTGGAAATACCGTTTCAAACTTATCGTCAACCCGGGCATTGGCCGATGTAACCGCAAAACATGGTGGAACTTACACAACTGCTGCCGTGGGTGAAGTAAACGTGGTTGCCCAGATGAAAAAAGTAAACGCGGTAATAGGCGGCGAAGGAAACGGCGGGGTAATTTATCCCGAATTGCATTACGGGCGCGACGCACTGGTGGGTATTGCCTTATTCCTGACCCATTTGGCAAAAACTGGCAAAACATGCAGCCAATTGCGCAAATCGTATCCCGAATATTTTATCTCAAAAAATAAAATAGAATTAACCCCCGATGTTGATGTTGACTCCATTTTGGTTCAAATGAAGGAAAAGTATTCGCACGAAAAAGTGAACGACATTGATGGGGTAAAGATTGACTTCCCTGCGGAATGGGTGCACCTGCGTAAATCAAATACAGAACCCATTATCCGCATTTATGCCGAAAGCAGGAACGAAGCCAGTGCGGCCCAATTAGCCGAAAGGATTATTAAGGAAATTAAAACCATAGCCAATTTGTAAATGGGACGGATTGTTGCCATCGATTACGGCCAAAAGCGCGCAGGTATTGCGGTTACTGATCCGTTGCAGATCATTGCCAACGGATTGACCACGGTTGCAGCCTCAGAAACCTTAGCCTTTTTGGAAAACTATTGTAAAACCGAAACCGTGGATGCTTTTGTGGTTGGCCATGCACGCCAAATGGACAGTTCCGATTCTGAATCGATGATTTACATCAAGCCTTTTGTGGTTGGGTTGCAGCGGAAATTCCCCAATATTCCGGTTCACATGGTTGATGAACGGTTTACATCAAAAATGGCTTTTCAAACCATGATTGACGGCGGGTTGAAGAAAAAACAGCGTCAAAACAAAGCCTTGGTGGATACCATAAGCGCTACCTTGATTTTACAATCGTTTATGGAACAAAAATCGAGGGGAATTGTATAAGA
>DYQV01000532.1 GCA_020719105.1 Rikenella microfusus | reverse complement strand
CATTGGGTTGCAAAGCGGGAAGTTGAACTTCCCGCTTTTTTTATTCCAACCATCGAATAACCTTCGTTGGTAAAAACCGAATCACCCAAATACCCAATGCTAAGCCGGCTAAATCGGCCAACCAATCAATCCAATCACCCTTTCTTGATGTAGTTAAATAACTTTGCGCCAATTCAATTAATCCACCGTATATTGCAGCAAATGATACCTGAAAATAAAATACCTGGTTAAGAAATTGAATTTCCCTTTTTGCACGCACAATAATTCCTAGAATAAAAAACAACCCAAAATGCACTACTTTGTCAAAATAAGGAATGGTTATATGCACTTTTTTAAACTCATCGGCAGGCGCCAGGCACAAATAACCAATAACAAAAACCCAAAGTACAAATTTGTAATATTGTTTTATTAGACCAAATAATTGCATTAATTCAAATTTTAGGGAGCAAAAATAGATAAAATCCGGGGTTCAGGAAAGCAAATATGTTTTCTGATAAAAACAATGCACGCCGCACTTTCTGCTAAATTAAAAGGCCATACAAGTTTTATTTGTCTAAAATAGAATCTATTACACTGCTTTTATCTCTAAAAATCATTCAAGCCATAAATGCTGCCATCGGCATTCTTTTTGGGCTGCCAGGTACGCACATGGATAACCGGCTCATTGGGATCCTGCAAATCAACCAATAGGAAAAGGTAACCCGTATCGCCATAATTCGACGAAAAATAATCCTGCTTAATCTGTATGCCGTAAATCTGCCCGTTTTTGCCCGATTTACGCACCGTATTGTCTTCGAACTTAATGTTGATAAACTCATTCCCTGCAAACGACATCTTGATTTTTTTTACATACTCCTCTTTCGAATACCGGTTATACTTAATAATCTGGTTGTCCTTAAAACGGTTCTCGGCGGTGGGTTTTACTTTTAAAACCGAACCTGTTATAATAAGCGCATCATCGGCAAAAAGGCTTTCAATATAATCGGCCCGCTTTAGGGCATAAGCGGTTTTATAGTTTTCGAGAAAATTGATTAAAACCATCCGCACTTTTTCGTCCCAAACCTCTTTGCCAACAATATCGTTGAGTGCAGCCTGGCTTAATCCAAAGGTGAGGTTTTCGATTTTTTTATCGGCGTTAAAATGAAACACCACATCCTCAACAAACTGCCGGTTGTTGTTTTTGAATTTGAATGCCATGGGCAGCGACCGGCAAACCACGCCATCGCTATTTTGGATAAAACTCAAATCGGGCTCGCCTAACAATCGGGCTTGTCCGTACTGTATGAGTTTGTTGTATATTTGATATCCCTCGGTGCTAAAAAGCCCTTGTATGGAAGCATAATCGGCGTTGCGTAAAGCCGTTACCACTTTTTGCATAATTTGCCGATAAGGCAGCGAGTCGGTAACTGCTGTAAAGTGTTTGGCAACAACCTCTTTGGTTGAGTTTAGTATGTTTGGTGTTGTTACCGACAATGATTTTGGCTGTGCCGATGCACTTGATACGCTCTGTTTTGATACGGTTGGCTGGGCAACCGTGGGTTTAAAACTTACATAACTGTTACGGAAAGGAACGGCATCCAGCTTTTGCATCACATCGCGCAGCTCGTTATCAACCGAGGCTTCATTTTCGAACATATATTCCAATTTGAGCCTCAGTTCCGGTATTTCGGTTAACGTGCCTATAAACTCAACATAGCCGTTACCATCTTTGGCACTAACAATATTCGACCAGTCGCGCCCGTCCCAATAACAATAATCGAGGTTTTGAACCGGTTGCCCCTGATAATTAACAGCCAATAAAACCGTTGTAAGGCCGTTAACGGTTGATGGTTTTGCCATAGTAATATCAACGCCTGCAAAAACAGTATTCATTTGCAAGGGCAGCCAGGTAGCCAAAAGCGGTTTACTGGGGTTTTGCACCCCCAGGCGGATGCTATTGCCGTCGGGGTGGCTGCGCAATAAGGTAATTGCCCAATAGTAATATCGCAGCGCATCAGCCATTTGCAGCCGGGCGGCTGCTTCCTGTCCGTTATTGGCAAATTCAATGATTTTA
>DYQV01000531.1 GCA_020719105.1 Rikenella microfusus | reverse complement strand
TCAGATTTCAAATCGATATGTTTCAGTACTATTTTTTAAGCTAGCCTTTACTTACAATTTAATTTTAAATAAACAAGATTTTCTAAAAAATATTACGGAAAAATTTCTTTAATTAAAAATAAATGCACTACATTTGCAGCCAATTAAAGAAATATTTCTTTAATACAACACGATATTTATTCAAACAATGGAAACAAAAAGAGAAATTAAATTCAGTCTTGTTTACAGAGACATGTGGCAAGCATCAGGGAAGTACGTACCTCGCAAAAATCAGTTGGAAAAAATTGCACCCGTATTAATCGAAATGGGATGCTTTGCCCGTATCGAAACAAATGGTGGCGCATCGGAGCAGGTAAATTTACTTTTTGGTGAAAATCCAAATGATGCTGTTCGGACTTTTACGAAACCATTTTACGAGGCCGGAATTCAAACACACATGCTCGACCGTAGTTTAAATGGACTTCGTATGAATCCGGTACCGGCTGATGTTCGTGAATTAATGTATAAAGTAAAAAAAGCACAGGGAGTTGATATTACCCGCATTTTTTGCGGTTTAAATGATGTTCGAAATATCATTCCTTCAATACATTATGCAAAAGCAGCCGGAATGATAGCTCAAGCCACTATGTGTATTACATTTTCGGAAATTCATACGGCTGAATATTATATCAATATGTCCGAAGAGCTGATTGAGGCAGGAGCGGACGAAATTTGTCTGAAAGACATGGCCGGAATTGGTCGTCCTGATATGTTGGGAAAAATTGTGAGATCGATAAAAGCTGCTCATCCTGAAATTATTGTACAATATCACGGACATTCGGGTCCCGGATTTTCGATGGCATCAATGCTCGAGGTAGCAAAAGCAGGCGCCGATTATCTCGACGTGGCTATGGAACCACTTTCGTGGGGAATGGTTCATCCTGATGTAATTTCGGTACAGGCAATGCTAAAAGATGCCGGATTTATTGTGCCGGAAATAAATATGGCTGCCTATATGGAAGCCCGCCGGCTAACACAAAGTTTTATCGACGATTTTTTAGGCTATTTTATCGACGAACGTAATAAATTAATGACTTCACTTTTAGTGGGTTGTGGATTGCCTGGCGGCATGATGGGATCATTGATGGCTGACCTGAAAGGTGTTCATTCGAACATAAATAGTTATTTGAAAGAAAAGGGGAAGAAGGAATTATCGAATGATGAATTGCTTGTAATGCTGTTCGACGAAGTGAAATATATTTGGCCAAAACTCGGTTATCCTCCATTGGTAACACCATTTAGTCAGTATGTTAAGAATATTGCCCTTATGAATGTGATGTTTCTTGTGAAAGATCAGGCACGTTGGACTATGATTGATAAAAACTCGTGGGATATGATTCTTGGTAAAGCCGGAAAACTGCCCGGTAAATTGGATGACGAAATCGTTGCTTTGGCCAAAAAGAACAAATACGAATTTTTTGATGGCAATCCACAAGATAATTACCCAAATGAATTAGACAGATTTATAGCCGAAATGGAAGAAAAAGGCTGGGGCAGAGGAAAAGATGATGAGGAACTTTTTGAATTTGCGATGCACGAAAAGCAATACCGCGATTATAAATCGGGTGAGGCAAAAAAACGTTTCGAAATTGAACTGGAAGCAGCTATCAGAGAAAAGTTTACAAAACACAATATCGAAATACCTAATATTCGCTTATTGAAACATCCAAACGCAGAGCCAATTGTAGCGCCTGCTACCGGACGAATTATCTGGGAACTCGACTACAACGAAGGTTCGAAAGAACCTGTACACGGAAAACTTTTCCGCGAATCTGATACAATCTGTACGCTTCAAACTCGATATGGAATGGAACAAATTGGAAGTTTTTGTACTGGAAGATTAGTTGGAATTGAAAAAAAACAAGGTGAAATGGTTCGTAAGGGTGAGATCATTGCTTTTATTGAACAAAAATAAACCTCTCCCCATTCTCCATCTCCAAAAGGAGATGGAGAATGGGGAAATTGAACAATATTGTAAATTAGACTTATTCAGCCATTTAAATATTGTACCTTTGC
>DYQV01000530.1 GCA_020719105.1 Rikenella microfusus | reverse complement strand
TTAATTCAGATGGTGTTACGATTAACCCGGATTATTCATTAATAATCCGGGTTAAAGCAGGAATGCATTTCGGCAAAAGGGAAAAATGTCGTACACCCATCCTAAATACACAGGTTTAAAATCTCACTGATTTAATTATCTTTGCGGGCTTAAAAAACAGGAAAATGATTTCAGTTGATGGATTGACAGTGGAGTTTGGCGGGACAACGTTATTTAAAGATATATCGTTTGTTGTAAACGATAAAGACCGTATTGCTTTGATGGGAAAGAATGGTGCGGGAAAATCTACTTTATTAAAGATTATGGCTGGAGAACGCACTCCTTCGAAAGGAAAGGTTTCAGCTCCAAAAGATGCCGTAATTGCCTATTTGCCACAACATTTGTTGACTGAAGACAACCGCACGGTATTTGAAGAAGCTTCTCAAGCATTTGCCCATATATATATAATGGAGCAAGAAATTGAAGTTATAAATAATCAATTAGCCACACGAACCGATTATGAGTCGGCTGAATATTATCAACTGATTGAATCCGTTTCAACACTGAGCGAAAAATTCTATACCATTGAGGATACAAACTACGATGCAGAAGTTGAAAAAATATTGTTTGGATTGGGTTTTTTGCGAACCGATTTTACCCGCCCGACGAGTGAATTCAGTGGCGGATGGCGTATGCGCATTGAACTGGCAAAAATATTATTAAAAAAGCCTGACTTGATTCTACTCGATGAACCTACCAACCACATGGACATTGAATCGATTCAATGGTTGGAGGAATTTCTGATAACCAGTGCTAAGGCCGTAATGGTTATTAGCCACGACAAAACATTTATTGACAACATAACCACGCGCACCATTGAAGTAACCATGGGGCGTATTTACGATTATAAAGTAAACTACTCCAGTTACCTTACGTTAAGGCAGGAGCGTCGTGCCCAGCAACAGCGACAATTCGATGAGCAACAAAAAATGATTGCCGAAAACTCCGATTTTATTGATCGGTTTAAAGGAACTTACTCCAAAACCAATCAAGTGCAGTCGCGGGTAAAAATGCTTGAAAAACTGGAATTGGTTGAAGTGGATGAAGAAGACCGTTCGGCTTTGCGGCTGAAGTTTCCGCCCTCGCCCCGATCCGGAAGTTTTCCTGTAATTGTGGATGGAGTTACAAAAAAATACGATGACCATTTAGTATTCAAAAATGCTACGCTAACCATAGAGCGAGGCGAAAGAGTTGCCTTTGTGGGTAAAAATGGTGAAGGAAAGTCAACTTTGGTAAAAGCCATTATGCGGGAAATTGATTACGAAGGCACCCTGAACTTAGGCCATAATGTATTGATTGGCTACTTTGCCCAAAATCAGGCTTCCATGCTCGATGAAGAACTCACCGTTTTTCAGACCATTGATTATGTAGCTGTAGGGGAAATACGCAACCGGATTAAGGACCTTTTGGGCGCATTTATGTTTGGTGGCGACCATTCCGACAAAAAAGTGAAAGTACTTTCCGGGGGTGAACGCACCCGGTTATCGATGATAAAGCTGCTGCTTGAGCCGGTAAACCTGCTTATTCTTGATGAGCCGACCAATCACCTTGACATACGAACCAAAGACATATTGAAAAGTGCCTTAAAGGATTACGATGGCACGCTGATATTGGTTTCGCATGACCGTGACTTTTTAGATGGATTGGTTTCGAAAGTTTATGAATTTGGCAACCAGCAAGTGAAAGAGCATTTGGGCGATATTTTCAGTTTTCTTAAAAAGAAACGGATGGAAACCTTACGTGAGTTGGAAAAAGCTGCAAAATAAGGTTTGTTTTTAATAAATATGGAATGTAGTTAACGAGGGTTCCACCTAACATTTTCGTCACTTATAAAATGGTTAAATCATTCTTAAAACCATTTAGAGTGTTGGAAAATTGGAACGATGGAAGAAAAAGGTGAATTTAATCCGGATTATTCCCTCCCTCCTATCTTCCCATTCTTCCATTTCCCATCTACCCATTTTCCGACGATTCTACCCTTCCATTTTCATATCTCTTAAAATCTCGCAGCAGGCGC
>DYQV01000070.1 GCA_020719105.1 Rikenella microfusus | reverse complement strand
TGGGAGTTTTTATTTTCCCAATATTGAGGTGTAGCTTAATCGTCAGGATTATTCAAGAATAATCCGGGTTAAAGGTAAGCTCAATTTGCAAAAGGAATCTCAAAAAGTTGTTTTTTTTCACTATTTTCGAATAAAATGGAATCAATAGAAATAATCGATCAAAAAATCAGAAATTATGGAAATTAAAGGAACAGCCGTTAAAAGCATACCCGAATTTGTTGGACAAAAATACGCAACGGAATATGCTCATTGGATGAATTCATTGCCTGAAGCATCAAAAAAAATAATTGAATCGGTAAATGCAGCCAATTGGTATCCATTAATGGCTGGTGGTGTGGAGCCTACAAAAAAAGTAGGCGAAATGTTCTTTAATGGCGATTACAAAAAGGGAGCCTTTGAGTTGGGCCGTTTTAGTGCCGATATTTCCTTAAACGGAATATACAAGTTGTATGTAAAATTTGCATCACCGGGGCACATCATTTCCCGTGCAAGTAGGATATTTGCAGCCTACTATATGCCCTCAAAGATGGAGACTGCCGAATTACGCCCCAACTCAGTAAAACTAATAATGACCGAGTTTGATCAACCCAGCGAAGTGATTGAATACCGGATTGCCGGATGGATTGAACGGGCCCTTGAAATCTCCGGTTGTAAAGGCATTGAAGTGAAAATTACCGAATCGCTGGCCAAAGGAAATAAACGCACGGTGTTTGAAAATAGCTGGAAGTAGCTTATAAAAATCTTGTAATGAAATAAAACCGGATGACGATTTTTCGCTGTCCGGTTTATTTTGCAATTCATTTTAATGGGTATATATTCAATTACAAAATGTTTTTTGTAGTTACATTTCCAAATCTATCGGTAACCTTTACTGTTATTTTGGATGATGGGGCATTTATTTTGGCATTAAAAAGGTGATGGGTATCCCCAATTCCCAGCCAGCTATATTTTTTGTTGGAATAGGGGGGATAAGTCGATTTTGCCAAAGGATCTTCACCCCAGTATTGCTCCATTTCGCCCATTAGAACATCATTTTCGAACCATTGCACTTTCCATGCCGCATCGTAATTAAATACATTAGCAATGATGGAATCCGGGTTTAATAAATCGGACCCAACCGGGTACAATTTGAATTGCTCCTCTTTTTCGATACCCACTCCTTTAAAATACCAGCTAATACTATCGCCATTTACTTCATAAACGGTATAACCCTTGGGCGTTCCATCGGTACCAATTTCGCCTTGCCACCAGGCAGCACAAACTGCGGAGTGGGTATGCTCAAATAGTTTGGGTGTGATGATGGTATTCCATTGGGTGTGGCTATGTCCGGCCAAAATATGCGTATTATAGGGTGATAGAATTTTATAAAGTGCCTCACGGTTCATTACGGAATTCGACATAAGGGTTGAATAACTATCGGGTTCTTTGGAATCGCCATAGACAGTTGGGATGTGAAGTGATAAAATAAGAGTGCTTCCGGGTTTTATTAACGATAAATCTTTTTCCAGCCAAGTCAATTGTTGTTCATTGATATAACCGATGTAACGGTAAGAGTAACCATAATAAAAAACATCCTTCAGAACCACATAATGAAGGTTGCCTTTGTTGAAGGAATAGTGACCGGGGCCAAATTTTGCAGAATAGGACTTTGCCGATAATTCATCGGAACGGTGGTTATAATCCATATCGTGGTTCCCAACCACTTGATAAAAGGGCAATTTTGGGGTTGCAATAAGCTGTTTATATGTGTCGAATAATTCCAGATTGTCAAACACGTTATCACCCATGCTAATTGCATGTACCGGCATTTTTGCAGACAAATTGGAGGCAGTTTTATGGATGTCAGCCATCACTAATTTCAACAACTCACAATCATCCATATCACTCACTTGTGGATCGCCGGCTACTATAAACGCATGTTGGGTTTGCGACCGGTTTGACTTGATAAGTTCAAAATCAATTTGTTGTTTTTCGTTTTGTTTATTTATAACGGTATAAAAAACCGGTACCCCATCAACAATTGGGGATTCGTAACCCGACGGGAGTGAATAAAAAACAAACTCCCTATCGGAACTTGAATGCAAAAGATACGCACCGTTATTGTCTGTTACCACAACTGAAATCCCATCACTTATTACAACAGAGGCTACTGCTTGTTTACTGCAGGTTATTTTGCCGGTTATCTGAATCGGGAAAACGTTGTCAAATCCAAAAACTGAGTAGTTAAATCCCAGTATTACGATATAAATAGCCAGTGTTTTTTTTATCATAGTATCATAATTAAATTGTTAATTAATAAAGGGTAATCCATTCAGTCCATCTTAGAAAACTTCAAAAATCAATTCTCAAAAAAAAGGACCAAAACTCAAAAATTGAACATTGTTAAAAGCCTAATTATTAAAAAGAGATGACTAATCAAATTGAGTTTTGTTTTTTAATTTTTTTGTTATTTATAAGCACTATTTAAGTATTTCAATGGAATACTTTACATCTTTGGTAACCGTCTTCCAGTCGTCTGTCCTGAAAGGGACAACGGGGAATCCTTCTTTGTTGAATAAATTGCTTTCCGATGCATCGGCCATCCAACTGAAACGCACAGCAACCGGCGATTTTACCATATCATTGGAAAGGATAACCTTATTTCTTTCAATGAAAGCTTTGGCGAAATAGAACACGCTGTCGTTTCCTGCCACTTCAAATCCTTTTACATAGCCATATTTGTCGGGAGTTGTTAAGCCACTTCCCAAATCCTTGAATGTAACAATCGCTTGATTTCCTTTAATTTCCATTGATTGGAAGGAGGGTCCTTTGTACACCATTTTTTTATTATATACATCGTTTAAAGCCATGGTGGCCAATCGTTTTCCTACATCCTGTTTATTAGCTGGATGCACATCGTTTGGATTGCCAATATCTGTTGTAACACACATACCGGTATTTGGTAACGATAAAGTCAGGGTTTGAGCCTCCCTTAACTCTGCCCAGCCACAACCTTCGTTGCTGTTGCCCGAGGAATTGAACGTAGCCAGTTGCACAAAATAAAAGGGCATATTCGGGTTATTCCACTTTTGACGCCAATCATTGATAAGTAACGGAAATGCCTTTCTGTATTGGAAAGAACGACCAGAATTTGATTCCCCTTGATACCACAAAACTCCTTGGAATGCATAGGGGATAAGGGGTTGTATCATGGCATTGTAACAAAGCGATGGAAAAGCATTCTCATTGGTTGATTGTACAATTGATTCTACCTGAAACTTCCAGTTGCCGGCTAATGAGATTTTTTTTTCTGAATAAGTAATCTTCATATCTTCGTAATTCCCATATATTCCGCCACCACCACCCGTATCGGTAATTCGTATGGAAATAACATTTTTGCCCTCTTTTAAAGTTCTATTAGGGATTGTATAGCGCCGGTAGGCATCGTACTGATTGGTAGCACCAACCTTTGTTCCATTCACATAAGTAATATCTTCGTCATCAATGGTGGCCAGTTCTAATGTAGCTTCTGCTGTAATATCTGCAGATGAAAGAGTAATGGTTTTACGTAGCCAGACAACTCCATCAATATCACCAAGGCTTTGCTGCTCCCATAATTGGGGTGCATTCATTTCCGGCCAATTGGAGTCGTCAAACAATTCCTCTTTAAATAGTTCTGGGTTTAAATCCTTTAGTTTTGAGCCTTGTAATGCTTCAACTTTTAAAATATTCCCTTTTACATTTAATTGAGTAAGCGAGTCCAAATCAATTTTTGGCATTCCGGCAATCATTTCTTTAAACTCATCGCTGCTTTCAAAACCTTTGCGGCTTATCCAGGTTTCAATGTTGGTACCACCCCAGGAGTCATTGATTAATCCAATGGGTATTTTTAGGCTGTCATAAATATTCTTTGCGAAAAAATAACCTACTGCGGTAAATTCTCCTACTGTGGTTGAATCGCAGACTTTCCATCCGTTGGTCTTAAAATCGGATTGTGGCGTTGAACTAATCTGGTGCTTGATTTTTATTTGCCTTATTAAAGGGTAATTATTTGATGCAGCCGTTTCTGACAGATAATTTTGCACTCCCCCTTGCCAGCCACCCATATTGCCCACCGGAAATTCCATGTTCGATTGTCCACTGCAAAGCCATACTTCGCCAACCAGCACATCGTTAATTTGAATGGTACTCTTGGCTTTAATAGTTAATTGATAAGGCCCTCCTGCTTGCTCAGCATCTAATTTTACCGACCAAAACCCACTTTTATTGGCTTTGGTTTTTTTAACTTGGTTGTGGAAAAGGATTTCAACTTTTTCATTGGGTTGTGCCCAACCCCAGACCGGTATTAAGGTATTTCGCTGTAATACCATGTGGTCGGTAAATATACCCGGCATAACTACTTGAGCATGCAATATAATGCTGAAGCTGATTAGCACCAACAGAAAAAGGAACTGTTTTTTCATCAGGATTATTTTAATTAGTAGTTTAACTTTTTCCATATTTTGAGTTTTGATTCATTTTTGATTTTTGAGTATGGTGTTTTTTGAATTATTGTTTTTTTACATCAATGCTCCATGAAATTTGAGTGTTTTCAACAAATTCCAACCGCACTCTTAGAATGCCCTGATCAACCATTTTCACCGAGTAGTTAGTAAAGGTGTCGTATAATTTTGTTTGAGAGGGCATCCAATAATAATTGCTAGGCAAATAAATGATCATATCATGCGAACTGCCTTCCGGACCTATCGATATACCTGATAAAGTATTTTTGGTGGAGTCGAAATTAATTTCCTCAATTTCAATGGCTCCTTGCATAGCATGTCGCGAGGTAGATAAAAACTGTGGAATTCCCTTTTTTTCATGGATGCTAACTAATTTAACGCTTCCCGGATCGATGTTCAACGTAATGGAATCTTTTATTTCGCCAAGAAACCGTTCGTTCCAGAAATCATAAACCAAATAAGTAGTTCCGGGTTTGAGCCATAACCGGCTCATGGGATATTTCTTGAGGACTGATTGTAATAAGTCGGGATTGAAAAATCCTGCCACAGTCCATTGGTCAAAACTTTTGTTTACAGATGCTGCAAAAACGGTCTGCGGATCGGTATCGAATAAATCAACAGGTCTGGTATTGATACCTGTGGCAGGAAACACTTTCTTAAGAATCGCCAATTTGTTGTCATTCAGATAGGTCAATCGGTCGCCCGACATTAGGTTTCCCCCACTAAGTGAAATTATAGAAGCTACTGCCTGGGCTTGTTGGTCGGAAAGTAAATCAATGCAAACATGGTCGGCATCGTTGGTCCAGGTACGGTTGTGGTAAAAATAGCGTTTCCCGGCAGCTCCGGCACTACATGAAGTCCCAAGGAAATATTGTTTCCATACCTCATTAAAGTAGCCGTAATTTTGGTCGTATTCAATGCGCATGCTGTTGATGGAACCTATGGAAACATTTCCGGGACCACATTCCAATAAATGACATTCATCTCCTGCCATTTTTCGTATAATTGCTAATGCTTTGGCATATACCTGAGCCGGTGTGGCAGAAACATCGTAGAAGTGGTGGGCCGAAAAAACAGTCCAAGCCACAAAATCAATTTTAATCATCTCAAATCCCCAGCTATTGGCGATGGTATCCATCAAATCGGTGAACCACTTTTCGGCATCGGGATGTGTAATATCAAGGCAATACCTTTTAGGTAATTCGTTTTGGAACCAATCAGTACTTTCATTCGGCCAAGGCCCAATCCTTTTTAAGGTGCCGTCCGTGTTTTTTAAAAACCAATCCGGATGATTCTTGAAAATAGCGGTGGTATCGGAAACAACAAACGGGGCAATCCAGATACCCGGCTTTAAACCCATCAGTTTTATCTGGTCGGCTAAATATTTCAATCCATGAGGGAACCGGTTGTTGCCCTCCCATTCACCATGCCAGGTTTGGAATCCTTCATCAATCTGGATGTATTCCAATCCATAAGGTTTCAAATGGGTTGCTGCAAATTCAGCATTTTTTAAAATTTCTTCTTCAGTAAAATGGTCAAGGGTATAAAACCAATTGCACCAACCATTTACAACTTCGCCAATGTTGGCGTTACCTACTTTTGCCATAGCATTGGCATAATCTTCCAAAGCTAGATACGGATCGTTTGCAATGTTAATCATAAACCGGTCCGAACTGATGGTTTGGCCGGGTTTCATCTCCATTCCCGGATTGTAAACCGATTCAGCCACCAATGAAAAATTATCTTCTGATTTTTTCAATAACTGAATTCTTCCCAATCCCTTTTTGTTTTCAATATAACCCAGTGAAATCCCTTCCTGTTCATACCCACTGAATATTCCAATATTCCACCAACTTTGAACGGTTTGATTGGTATTTTTATAAAGTTCGTTGAGCATAACTCCACCCTTGGTTTCGCCATAAGGTTCCGGCTTTTTATAGGGTTTGCCAAAGGTATGTATCATTCCGGCATCGTAATACATAGCTCCGTTGGTAAGGCATTTTTGTGCATCGGGCCAAGTAAAAGTCCCGTTATCTTGCCCAATTACCGAAAGGGGTTCCAAACTTTTGAGGACTATATTTTTCCCACTTTGATTGGTGCATGTTGCCTCGAAGGTAATGGCTGGATGTGCATCAAAAATGGTTATTTCCCATTGAACCAATAATAGGGTTTCTTCATAGCGAAAAGTTATTATCATTTTTTGTCCTTTACCCAATTCATTGGTAACCTTAGAAGTACTAATTTTAAAATTATTGAATTTTGATGATGGTACCTTATTTTCTGATTCCAAATGAATATCCCAAGTGGCCCCTGTTACCAGCAAAGTTTTATTTGCCCGTTCCACTTGAATGGTACCCTTTGATTTATCGCCAGTTACCTTAAAAAAAGGGTTTTGAATGGAAGTGTTTTTTTGGGCATTCGATATTCCAAAATCTGTAAACAATAAAATGAGAATTATGACCAATACCGGACCAGCTTTTTTATGCAGAATGTTTTGTGTTTTCATACCCAAAAAATTTATGTTTCTCAAATTTATGTTTTTTTTGGTCATTAATTGATTTTTACCATTTCTTTGGTGATGATGGTTTTTTGTGAAATTAACTGGTAATAGTAAATTCCAGCATCAAGGTTTTCTCCATTATACAGGAATGAATGGGTACCTTGTTCTTTAATTCCTTCGTTTGACAAAGCAACA
Organism: Rikenella microfusus; assembly: GCA_020719105.1. Taxonomy (GTDB): domain Bacteria; phylum Bacteroidota; class Bacteroidia; order Bacteroidales; family SZUA-534; genus GWE2-40-63. Next base: position 2,923 of record DYQV01000070.1, on the reverse strand, counting down.
AGCTGGTTTTGTGCGTTTAAAAACCGGAAAGTTACCTCACTCTTTACGGGAACATGATATTCTATGCGGGTTGTGTTCTGAAATGGATTGGGGAAGTTTTGTTTTAAATAGCCTTCTTCAATGTAATCAGAGCCAATTCCAGTCCCTACAATCTTAAAAAAAATTTTGTCCGACCAATTACTCCACCTCAAATTATGGTCGCGGTACCGAACATTGTAGAGATAAGTTTTATTTGCCTCAAACAGGGATGATTTTACTTTTACCTGGTATAAATTTATTCCGGCATTTTTGTCAATTGGATTATATTTATTGTCCACACCATAAATGTTTTTCCAATGGATAATGGTATCAATCACTATGGAAGAAGGGTCAATGCTATCAAATACTTGCAACCGGACGCTCATAAGGGAATCAACTCCGGAAAATTGCGATGAATTAAATTGTACATTTTCATCAGTAATTACCACGTTATCCGCTACAGGGGTTTCAGGCCCGTTTTGATTGGTCTTTTTGTACCAGGTATCAAGTGCTTCAGAGTTTCTTGGTTTTTTTTCGTTTCCTAAACTATACATGGTATTTTTGTAGGAATGGTCGGCAAGGTCAATTTCAAGGATTTGGAAACAGTAATGATCCAATGCAATATGAATATCTTCGTAATCATTATTAATATAGGAGCCCCAAGTATCTAAAGCGCCGCCACTGCCACCCCCACAAATGGTTCTAAAATCACCATTGGGTTTATTTGATAGAATAGTTCCCCTTTCAAATCCATGGGTATGGCCCGTATTTATCTGTTGAACTTTTGTGTATTTCTTTAATATGGGGTATAGTACATTCGTTACATATATCGAACCTTCCCAAGTATTGGTTTCGCCCCAAAGCTCCGAAATGGGTGAATGGTGGAGAAAAATGAAAACAAAATCAATGGTAGCATCATTTTCAACTTCATTCAATTTTGTATCGAGCCAATTGGCCATAATGGTACCAAATTGGGTTGTAATGTTGGTGTTCAATCCTATAAATAGGCTATTCCCTATTTTTAAATCCCATATTTTTTCGTTCAATTCCGCATTTGTAGGAAATACTGATTGATCGTCGAGTTTCAAATATTGATAAAAATAGGGACTCTCAACTTCATGATTGCCTGCCACAACCATGGTGGGTATATTTGATGATAATGCAGCCATTGGCTTGAAATACTGAGTGGTGTATTGTTCAGGCACATTGCCACTTACCACAACATCGCCGGAATGGAATATTCCATTCAAATGGTTTTCAATATCGGGGCCATAAAGTTCGGTAATTTTAGCTCTTGAAGCCCGAAGTACTTTACCTACCGCAGTACTATCAGAAGAATGGGTATCGCTTAACAGCACAAACCTTAATTTACCCGAATACGTTGAATCGGGCAAGGTTTTAAAAGAATATATTTCCGATTTTCCACCACCACTGGCTACTCTATAAAAATATCGGGTATTGGCCAATAACCCGGTAAGTTTAGCGGAATGCCAACGGTAGGGGTAGCTTATTAATTCGTTGCTGCCTTGTGTTGCAAGGTTTAAAAGCAGGGAATCGAATCCATATTCTACGGTTGTGCCCGTTTGGGCAGTATCATGCCAACACACATTCATGGTTGTTTGTCCCTGACCTTGAAGGTAGGGAACTTTTGTCATTAAAACGGAACTGAAAACATGCCCAAATCCGCCCAATTCATTTGCCTGAGCTGCACTAAGCGCCTGATTCCATATAGCGAGTTCGGCACAATTAATAGAGGCGTCCTCTCCGTTTTCATCCGCAAAAATCAATAGCATATCAGCCAATGAAAATCTACCGTCAATGCTTTGTATAGTTCCCATTAGGAGAAGTTGGCCATCGAGGTAGCAGGTAAAATTTTTCCCATTTTTTACCGATACGAGTAACCGGTACCATTCATTTGGAATAACGGAATACCCGCTATATCCGACATCACCTACCCCAATGTTGCCTGTGGGATTTATAAAAAAGTCACCATCGTCAGCATTTGTTAAAGAGGTTTGGAAAAAGCTATGCCAAGTATTGTTTCCAGTTACTTTAAAGTCATATTGTAGTGTATATTCATTTACTTTTGTTCCACCCCCATTGGGCGAAATTAAATGATTCATTTTGTAATAACTGCCTACACCAATTTGGGTGGCCCCATTACCTGATTCCGGCCCGGCAACTGCTGAATTTGAACCTACCAACGTAAGATTCTGACCATAACCATTTTCAGCAATAGTTAAATTTGAGGCATTATCAAATTTCCACCACCCAACTCTCTCAGGAATGGCAGCTTGAGCATTGTTTATAGATTGAATGATAATAAGAAGGATGACAATTTTATTTAAACTCATAGAATTGTTTATTGATTGAAGATTAGGATATTATTATTGATTAAAACTAAAGGTTTAGGGAAATACAAACAAATCACCAGATCAGATTTTTATCTGACTGGTGATTTGCATTACATCAATTCTGAAGTCATTGTGCTTTTTGCAGATGTTTTATGTATTAGTAAATTATAATAACATTTGTTATTTTGAAATAGTAATTTTCACGTTACTTATCCTATTGTTGTTACTCATTTGCACATAATAAATTCCATCTTTCAGTGCATCGGCATTTAATTCCAATTTATATTCACCTGCAATGCGGCTTCCATGATCAATTTCCTTTACCAATTGTCCAATAGCATTATAAACCCGAAAAGATACATTTCCAGCTTCTTTTACCTGATAATTAAAGGTGGTTCTACCAGAAAATGGATTGGGGAAGTTTTGGCTCAAATCGCTCACTTGGTTGTTTTTTGAGGGTTCTGTTATCCCTACGGTACTTGGATCTCCTAATTCCGCAGCTTGCTCAGCAGTGAGGGCAACGTCCCAAATTGAAATTTCGGAGCACACAA
>DYQV01000529.1 GCA_020719105.1 Rikenella microfusus | reverse complement strand
CGCGAGTTGGGATTATTATACTGATCCAAACCATGATTTAACCCATATATCATTATTTTTCCAAATGTAATCCTTACCAACGTCCCAACCCCACCATCAAACGATATGCTTGGAGCAACAATAGGCAACTACACTCAAATAGCAACAGGCGCGGTTGTACTGCCTGGCTGCATGGTGGGGGAGAAAAGCTTGATTGCAGCAAACAGCACTGTTAGCGGCACCTTTGAATCCGATTCTTTTATTTCCGGATCTCCTGCAAAATTTACCGGGAAATTAAGCAAAATGCCTTTCTTTAACACACAAGGTAAAAGGCATTATCCCTGGATGAGAAATTTTTTGCGCAATATGCCCTGGGAACACATAGGTTATGATGAATGGCTAAAAATCAATTCAAATGATTAAATTTCTCGACCTTCAAAAAATAAATGCCCAATATGCCACTGAGCTTAAACAGGCCGCAGCCGATGCAATTGATAGTGGTTGGTTCTTGTTGGGTGAAAAAGTAAAACAGCTTGAACAAGAGTTAAAAACCTATATTGGCAGCCCCAATGTTATTGCGGTTGCTAATGGGGGTTATTGCAGACAGTATATTAGCTGAGGATTGGGAATAGAAAAAAATAAATTTTGATAGAAAACTCTGAAATAGCAGCATTGTTAGCAAAAGGTGAAAGTGAAACCCTTGAGTTTAAACTTTCTTTTGGTGCTGAAGCCATTCAAACCCTGAATGCTTTTGCGAATTCAAAAGGGGGTAAACTTATTATAGGGGTGACTGATAAAGGAACAATAAAAGGAGTTTCAATTAATCAGGAATCCATACAAAATTGGGTTAACGAGGTAAAACAAAAAACAGAACCTTCCATTGTACCTGATGCCTATTGCCTAAGTAGTAAAGGAGCAAATATTATTGTATTAACCGTTGATGAATACCCATTAAAACCGGTTTCGTTTCAAGGACGCTATTATAAAAGGGTACGAAACTCAAATCATTTGCTATCATTAGGCGAAGTAGCAAACATGCATTTGAAGACCATAAATTCAAGTTGGGATTATTACCCCCGACAGGATAAAAATTTAAATGACATTTCTTTTGATAAAATTCAATGGGTCATCAATTTGATTTCAAAAAGAGATGAAATGAAAAAAATATATAGCATCGATGAGTTTTTAATAAAACAGGAATTGGTTAAAAATGATAGCATCACAAATGCTTGTTATTTACTATTCTGCAAAAATGATTGCTTATTTACAACCATCGAATTGGGTTATTTTGCATCTGAAACGGTAATTAAAGATAGTGTTACCAACTCAATGGATATTTTAAATCAAGTTGATGAAGTTATGTCATTCATTAAAAAACACATCAATAAGGAAATAATTATTACTGGGAATATTGAAAACACGCAACGGTGGCAATACCCGCTTGAGGGAATCAGGGAACTTGTTCTTAACATGATAATTCATCGTGACTATACTTCGTCGGCAGATTCCATTGTGAAAATTTTTCCCAACTATATTGAGTTTTACAATCCGGGGGTCACTTCACGACTCAATTAGTATTGAACAATTAATGGCCAATGATTATGTCTCATTTCCCCGTAATAGGCAAATTGCAAAACTGGTTAAAGAGATGGGTTGGATTGAAAAATATGGAACAGGTATAAAAAGAGTTTGTAACTATTTTGAGGATTATGGACTACCCAAACCCGTATTCAAAACCATTCAAAGAGGGTTTTATGTTAAAGTGGTTGCCCGCCCTGTTACTACCCAAGAAACTACCCAAGAAACTACCCAAGAAACTACCCAAGAAACTGGGCAAAGAATATTGCAAATACTTAAAAATACTCCCAAAATTAGCCGAAAAAATTTGGCAATAAAATTAGGCACCATTACCGAAGATGGGGTGAAGTATCATTTGAATAAATTAGTAAAAGAAAAACAAATTATCCGGATTGGCTCAACAAAAGGTGGGTATTGGCAAATTAAAGATGAAAAAAATGATTAAATTTATCGTTACTACTCAGCAGTAAATTAACAACAAATTGTTAATAAAAAAGATTTTGCAAA
>DYQV01000528.1 GCA_020719105.1 Rikenella microfusus | reverse complement strand
ATGAATGTTTCATTTTTTTAAAATAAAAAGGTGATTTATCCCGCTTTATTCATACCTGAGCACAGCGAAAGGTATGGATGTGTGCAGGAATGAGGGCTGCAAAGCGGAAAAACCCCGATTTAGCTACAACCAAAATTGGGAGTTTTTATTTTCCCAATATTGAGGAGGAGCTTAATCGTCAGGATTATTCATGAATAATCCGGGTTAAACAAACCGGGCAAAATTAACTTTACCATACAGTTTTTGCCCCAAACCGGTTGGAATGCCGTTCCCGTTGAATTGCAAGTGGAATTGTACCGCATGGTACAAGAGCTTTGCACCAACATTGTAAAGTATTCCAATGCCACCTTGGTTGAATTGCAACTTACCAAAACCGAACACGAAATAAGCTTTACCATGGAAGATAACGGTGCCCAATTCAATTATAAAGGTGATGGCATAGGTTACCGTAACTTACAGGAAAGGCTAAAACTGTTTAACGGAAGTTTTGAAAAAAGCAGTGGAAACAATGGAGGAAATACATGGTTGGTGCAAATCCCTTTAAAGGCAATAGTGTAGGATAAATAATTGAACAAAAATGTAATATTGTTCGATTGCAACCGAAAATAATTATAATAATTTTCGATTACAATCGAATATTATTATATTTGCAACTATATTTAACTTGGCTTATGATTCCCAGAGGTTGTATAAAAGATTTTCAGGACGACTTGTTTAAAGGCAAAGCGCTTGTTGTATCGGGAGCACGACAAGTGGGAAAAACCACATTAATAAACACTCTTCTTGAAAAAGACTCAGAGAGAGTCCTGCTTTTTAATGGCGATGATGCGGATACGCGTTCAATTTTTGACAACGCAACTGTAGTGAAATTGCGGAATTTTATTGGTGACAAAGAAATTGTTGTGATTGACGAAGCTCAACGAATAAAGGATATCGGCATAGTTTCAAAAATAATTGTCGATCAAATGCCAAAAGTGCAGCTAATAGTATCCGGCTCATCGTCGCTTGAATTGGCAAACGAAATAAGCGAACCTTTAACAGGACGCCGATACGATTATTTTTTATTTCCGATTTCAACATCGGAATTAGTTAAGTACCACGGATTATTAGAAGAAACACGGAATCTACATCACCGATTAATTTTTGGGCATTATCCTGAGGTAATAACATCGCCTGGAAAAGAAAAACGATTGCTGACCCATATTGCCGGCAGTTATTTGTATAAGGATTTATTGGCGTATGAAAAAATTAAAAAATCAAGTGTGCTTGATAAATTAGTTCGTGCCCTAGCCTTACAAATTGGAAATGAGGTTTCGTATAACGAATTAGCACAATTAATTGGCATTGATAAAGAGACTGTGGAAAAATACATTGATTTATTGGAGAAAGCATTTGTGGTTTTTCGGCTTGATGCTTTTAGTAGAAATGTACGCAATGAAATTAAGAAAGGGAAAAAGATATTTTTTTTTGATAACGGAATACGAAATGCAGTAATAGGTAATTTTAATGCGGTTGAATTAAGAACCGATATTGGTGCCTTGTGGGAAAACTTTGTTTTAAGTGAACGCAAAAAATATAATGCTTCAAATAATTTTTATGGAAAAAGTTATTTTTGGAGAACCATACAACAGCAAGAAATTGATTACCTGGAGGAAGTGGATGGAAAAATTAATGCCTTTGAAATTAAATGGAACAGTAAGAAAAAAGTGCGATTTCCGGCTACCTTTTTAAAGGCTTATAACATCAACGAAACTAAGATAATTACTCCTGAAAACTATTATGAATTTGTGTTATAAATGTGTGGCAGCTTATGAACAAAAAAGTTACCACCATACTCATGGCCGACGACCACCCCTTACTTTTGGAAGGGTTGGTAAAGCAAATTGAATCGTGCAATTCTTTTAAATTAGTTGGGCAGGCAACCAACGGCAATCAGGCATGGGAATTGTATAAAAAGAGAGCCCCCGATATTACCATTCTCGATATTGACATGGATGGCATGGATGGTATTGAATTAACCCGGATTATTCTTGAATAATCCTGACGATAAAGCTATTCCTCAAAATTG
>DYQV01000527.1 GCA_020719105.1 Rikenella microfusus | reverse complement strand
ATCGTCAGGATTATTCTTGAATAATCCGGGTTAATAACGAAAAAGGGTGTGGCTGAAATTCAACCACACCTTTTTTTGTATTATTATTTCGATGCTTTACCTTTTGAAAAAGGAAACCATTTTTTTCAACTCTTCGGCACTGGCCAATAATTCCTCGGCGTTAGCAGCTAATTCTTCGCTTGACGAGGCATTTAACTGAGCTATGGTATTTAACTGTTGAATAGCTCCATTAACTTGTGCGGCTCCACTCGATTGTTCATTGCTGGCGGCTGAAATTTCATTAACCAGTTCAGTAGCTTTTTCCAAATCAGGAATTACCTGAAATAAGTATTTCCCGGTATCTTCAGCCAGCGATAAGCTTTCGTTGGCCAAACCAACAATTTCATCGGCTGCCAGCTTGCTGCGCTCAGCCAGTTTTCGTACTTCGGCAGCAACCACTGCAAACCCTTTTCCTTGTTCTCCGGCGCGGGCTGCTTCAACGGCAGCATTCAATGCCAGAATATTGGTTTGGAAAGCAATGTCGTTAATAAACTTTATTTTATCGGAGATATTGCGGCTGGCATCTACTACTTTAACCGTCGATTTTGAAACTTCAGTGATTCCTTTGAGCGAATTGTTCGATTTTACATTGGCTGCTCTGGAATTTTCATCGTTTTGCGAAATGTTGGAAGCCATTTCCTCCATCGATGAGGATACTTCTTCAACCGAGGCTGCCTGCTCATTAGCACCTTGAGACAATTGTTGCGAAGCATTATTGAGTTCGCTGCTGGCCGATGAAATACCTTCTGCATTTTCAACAATGTGTTCAACTATATTTTTTAATTGTTCCGACATGTTTGTTAGCGATTCAGCCAGCTCACCCAATTCATCGTCACGTTTTTCAATATCCAAAGTTGTATTCAGGTAACCTTCTGAAAGTCTTTTGGCAAATGCAACACTCTTTATAATGGGTTGTGTTATACTTATGGCAATGAAATAAATTAATATGGAAAGCACTATAAGTCCTATAATTCCTATAAGTAACGTTACAAACACAATTTCCTTTGCTTTAGCCGAAACCTCATTCATGGGAATTTCAACCATAACCGACCATACCGCATCCGAATTACCCAATTTAACAGGGGTAAAACATCGGATAACCTCCTGACCAGAAGTTTCCGATTTACCCGACCAAAAAAGTTGCTTTCCATTTTTAATGGCATCTGAAATTTTATTCAAATCGGTTTTGTAAACATCGGCCATGTTTTTTTGAACATAGTCTGTTTTGGGGTGAGCAGCAATTTGCAATTGGTCGGTAATAATTGCTGCAAATCCCGTGGTATATAATTTCTTATCCGAAATAATCGTTTGTAACATGCTCAGTTCAATATCAATTCCCACGGCTCCAATAAATTGAGAACCATCCATTATTGGCATAACTACGGTGGTTTCAAATACATTATCGGATTCATCACCGGTATAAGTATAAAGATAAGGTTCTATCACTACCAGTTTCTTTACATTTTTGGGTAAGGTATAATAATCCTCTTCATATTGGTCTAAAGTACCTGGTTCAATGGCAAGAGTTCCATTTGTTTTGTAAAAGGTAAAATCAATAGCTCCAGATGCGGAAGAATATAAAGAATCATTAAGGTGCTTCTCATCCATGTTATCATAAGTGTTTGGCTCCCACATGGTCCAAAGGGATAAGAAATTATTGTTTTTCTGCAAAGATTCCTGTAATAAATTCGAAATGGTTATTCGTTCAACTTTGCTATTCTTAAATGTGATAAATGTGTTCGTTAATTCATTGACTGAAATGATCGCTTGGTTCATATAATTTTCAACATCTAATGCAACTTCTTGCGATTTTGCCATAGCTAATTCGTTGCCCGAACTTCGTGCATCTTTTGAGGCCTTGATGCCAATTATTATTAAAATGGAGGCATTCAATACCACAACTGCGCCTAGTATCAGCAATAGTAATCTTCCGGTAAGTTTTAGTTTCATAATTTTATGCTTTTGATAAGTATTATTTTTATGAGATAATTTTCATCCGATTTACAGGTAAATTAGAAAACAGTATTAAAACTAA
>DYQV01000526.1 GCA_020719105.1 Rikenella microfusus | reverse complement strand
TTTTATTACCGCATCGTTGATCATTTCGTAGGCATAAAGTTGGCCTAATGATAAATTAGCAGTAGCATAATGCCTATCATTCAACTTATAGCGCAAGCCAACATCGCCCATATAACCAATGGTATTAAAAAAATCAATCCATACCATTTGATTGGAGTCAATAGGTGCGGCAATATCAGCCATTAGGTTGGTGCCACCCAATCCAAAATAAAATTCATATTTTAAATTGGATTCCTCTTGGCCAAGTAAAGTAAGCGAGGATAGGCAAAACAAAAAAAGAAACAAAGTATATTTTAACATCATATTGCCCGCTCTACTACAGTATTATAAATCAACAAATATTAGTTTTAAAATTTGGGTAATCCCTTTTTATTCGATTTCAACTTTTTTACATAATTGAAGGTAATGAATTGGTATTGATCGTACCACCCATTTTCCCAGTTATCAATTTTATCGCTAAATGCGAATCGAAGTCCTACTTCAAGGTTTAAATGGGAAGTATTTGTAAGCCGTGTTTTAAAACCTACACCATAAGGAATAATAAAGGAAAAGTTTGAATATTGTTCGTTTGAAATATCATGCCCATCTGCAGTTGTTTGTGTAAACTTTCCTGTATTAAATAAACCACCTGCACCTATAAATAGGTAAGTAGGAATGTTTAAGTTTTTCAAAAAACTTTCGCCCAACATTCGGTAAACTGTTTTTTTCTTTTTTTCTTTAACCACCATAAACTCATACCTGCCCGAAATTTCAGTAAAAAAAGTATTTACTTTTCTTCCGTCATCCCAATAATCAGGGTCTTTGGTAGGGTCTTGTGCATAAAATTGACCGAGTGAAAGATTAACATTGGCCGATTGCCTCTCGGAAAATTTATAGCGTAACCCTGTATTACCTATAAACCCAATGGTATTGAAAAACTTAACCCAAGCTAATTTATTGGTGTTTTTTGGGGCACAAACATCAGCCATAAGGTTAGAGGCTCCTATCCCAAAATATAAGTCATACTTATAGGAGTTAAAACCTTGAGCGAAACCATTCGCTGAAAAAAGGCAAGCTATAAACAAAATTATACCTGTTTTTAACTTCATAGTAAGTGTTTTCAGCAAAAACAAATTAGGCTTGTTAGAGTTTAGAATTTTGGCAAGCCATTTCTTCCGGTACGCAATTTGTAAGCAACGGTAACCATTGAGAACATATAAAAATCGTTGTATTTCGATTCTCCGCGCTGTTCGCCCGCGCTATAAGTAACATTTGGGTTTGGGTCTGTGTCATCGTTGGTTTGAATGCTTTTGTCGGCCATTCTTGCAGCAATTGGGTCAACACCTGATAGCCATGCTTTATCAATAAAGGTGGTACTTACATCATCAATGTAATCGGTAAAAGTGTATCTGGCTCCAAATTCTAATCCAAGGCTTATATCTCTTGTAATGGGATATTTTATTCCTATTCCAAATGGTATGGCTAATTGAATGCGGGAATATTTTTCGCGTCCCTCCATTAATCCTTGACCTTCAGTTCCGAGTGGCTGTAATGCAAGCCATTCTCCTGTTCCATTATCGAGGCCTTTGGGGTTAAACCAAAAACCGGCAATTCCGGTAAAAAGATACGTATTAATGGCTAACGATTTTAAAGTAAATTTTCGGCCTTTTCGCAAAGAGTATCGGTGACTTACGGGTTCCTTAATAATAGAATATTCTGCTAATAGGCCAAATTCAACAATCGGTGATCGGAATGAAAGGTTTCTATCTTTGCGGTATTTATCATCAGCTTTAGCATCGTCAGCGCTTACCCAACCATACGAAAGTGAAGCTTTAACATTCACCGGCTCTAACACTTTATAACGAAAACCTACATTTAAAAGCGGTCGTTGAGCTGTAAAATTAAAGTCACTGATAAAGTGGGATGCATCAGCACCACCACCTAAATCACCCATAAACGAAGTTACACCTAATCCGGCAACCGCTTCATACCGGCTTCGCTTCCATCGATTTGATTGGGAGAAAGTAATTATGGGTAAAATTAGTATTCCAGTTAAAAAAAGCAGGGTGATTCTATTCATGATTTTTCTTTTTACT
>DYQV01000525.1 GCA_020719105.1 Rikenella microfusus | reverse complement strand
ATTCACCAAAAAAGGTACTATTTGGTGAATAGAAAAATATTTTCTTTCTTTGTACAAATTATTTATTATGTACGAAAGAATCCTAAAAGGTATCATTGGGCAAAAAGTCAATACCGGAAAGGCAATTATTATAATAGGTCCACGGCAAACAGGAAAGACTACCTTACTTCATTCCATTACCCAAGGATTTAAAAACCCATTATTTTTAGATTGTGATGACAAATTGGTTTCAGATATGCTTACAGAAACCAATACTGAAAAGCTGAAGCAGCTTATTACAAATGCCGATGTAGTTTTTATTGACGAGGCCCAACGCGTAAAAAATATTGGAATTACCTTAAAAATAATTACCGACCAGATTAAAACAACCCAACTTTTGGTAAGTGGTTCTTCTTCGTTGGAACTGCTAAGCGAAGTAAATGAGCCATTAACCGGACGCAAATGGGAGTATATGCTATATCCAATTAGTTGGGAGGAATTTAATTCGAAAGCAGGATATCTTAAATCGCTTCAACAATTGGAACAACGACTGATTTTTGGAATGTATCCTGATGTTTTAAATAATCCGGGTAACGAAATTGCCATCTTAAAACAACTATCCGACAGTTACTTATACAAGGATTTACTGGCGTATCAAGGAATCAGAAAACCTGAAATTATAGAAAAGTTGCTTAAAGCATTAGCCCTTCAAATTGGGAATGAAGTATCGTACAATGAGCTGGCAAATCTGATAGGCGTTGATAAAAATACCATAAATACCTATATCGATTTGCTGGAAAAAACCTTCATTGTTTTTCGGCTTAACCCATTTAGCAGAAACTTACGGAATGAAATAAAAACCAGCCGTAAAATTTTTTTTTACGACAATGGAATCCGTAATGCGTTAATTGCCAATTACAATCCGCTTGGTTTTAGAAACGATGTAGGAGCGTTGTGGGAAAATTTTTTAATCAGCGAACGGATGAAAAGGAATCATTATCACAGTTATTACCCAAATACCTATTTCTGGCGAACGGCACAGCAGCAGGAGATTGATTACATTGAAGATTGGGGAGGGCAATTGCATGCCTTTGAATTTAAGTGGAACCCTTCAAAAAAAGTAAAATTCCCTACTTCATTTTTGGAAACCTATCCAGAAAATAAAACAACAATTATTCATCGTGACAATTTTATAGAATTCTTGACAACAACTTAGTCTTCATTTTTTTTAATTGTTCACTAAACATTTCATCCAAGCCAAAAGAAAATATTGCCTTCTACTTTGATATTTTGTATATTTAAAATTATAAATTATTTTGAATGGAATACATTTAATTGTTACTCTATCGAATGCCATACAATAGTAGAATTAACTAAAGCCCTCTGCTATGAAAACAACCTACTGCTCCTTCATTTTGCTAATCCTGATTACTTTTTCTTCGGAACCCAACCAAATTAAAGCACAGGATAAAATTACTGTTTCAACTGGCTTTGGTGTTCCAGAATGGCTCTTTTTAGGGGTAAAAGTTCCCGTTAACCAATTTCAATTTGAAGTAACAGCCGGTGCAAGTCCTCTTAAGGATGACAACCTATTTTCATTGGCTGGGAATTTCTACTATCATTTTGCCGGTACTTCCACATTTTCCAATTTACGACCTTGGTATGCTAAAACAGGTTTTTACTATATGCGGGAGGATTTAGAATACAATTTGCACGAATATCTACTTTGGAACTTACGTTTGGGAAGAGAGTTTAACTTATCCAAAAACATGGGTTTTGCTATTGATGCAGGGCTGTTTTTTTTCTTAAAAGATTGGATAACTGAAAAAAAACCGGAACCCTCACCCGATTTTGATATGAGCCTCGATTATATTGTTATGCCCGGATTTCAAGGCTGTTTTTTCTACCGGTTTTAATTAAACCTCCAAAATCAGTATCAATAGTTTGAATTTTGATATGCATTAATTAGAGGTTCTATTTCCGATAAACCGCCTATCTCAACTAATAATTAAACATGAGCAGAAAGTGGTCAGTCAGGGTACAAAATATTAACCCGCTTTATTCATACCTGAGCACAGCGAAAGGTGTGAATGTGCGATGG
>DYQV01000524.1 GCA_020719105.1 Rikenella microfusus | reverse complement strand
AATTTTGAGGAGGAGCTTTATCGTCAGGATTATTCTTGAATAATCCGGGTTAATTCGATAAATTCTTCCTATTGTATCTAATGAAGGGAGTGTTATTCCAACATAATTGAATAAGAAGTAATAGGATGTTGTTATTTTGGAGCAATGTTAATTGGATATTTTTCCCTTATCTTTGACTCGTTAAGCAAACAACCATGTGCGGAATTACCGGCTATTTTTCAAATAAAAATGTTGTCACCGATACAGAATTGAGGTCGATGACCCAGGTATTAAACCATCGGGGACCGGATGCTGAAGGATTCTTTACCCACCAGCACATCGGTTTGGGGCATCGTAGGTTAAGCATCATTGACCTATCGGAACAAGCCAACCAGCCCATGTTCTCACATTCAGGTGATTCAGTGGTAGTGTTCAACGGCGAAATCTACAATTTTCAGGAAATTGGAAATGAACTTGGGATAACACCTAAAACATCGTCCGATACGGAAATAATTCTGGAAGCATTTGAAAAATGGGGACCTTTGTTTGTCAATAAACTGAATGGCATGTTTGCCATGGCCATTTACCGGATTTCGGAAAACAAACTGTACCTGTTCCGCGACCGTATGGGCATAAAACCGTTGTTTTACTTATTGGCTGACGGCCAACTTGTTTTTGCCTCTGAATTAAAAGCAATTACCCAACTCAGTTTTTTTAAACAACACAAAAACATAAACCCAAATGCGGTAAATACTTTTTTACAATTGGGCTATATTCCGGCACCTAATACTATTTATGAAAGAGTACATAAGTTTCCGCAAGGCGCTTATGCTATTTTCGACGGAAACCGGCTGGAATTAACTTCATACTGGAGTTTGATAGAACAAGTGAAACCATCTCCACTTTCCAATTTTGGTGAAGCAAAAGAACAACTGAATGAACTGTTGACCAGTTCGGTAAAATACCGGTTGATTTCAGATGTTCCCTATGGAACCTTTTTAAGTGGAGGAACCGACAGTTCGTTGGTAACTGCCGTAGCCCAGAAAGTGACCAATCATCAGATGAAAACCTTCTCCATCGGTTTTGCGGAAAGCAAATTCAACGAATCGGCTTACGCAAAGCAAGTAGCAACCTATTTGAATACCGGCCACCATAGCTTTTTACTAACTGAGAAAGAGGCTCTGGAGCTGGTTCCCGAAATGTTCCGATATTACGATGAACCTTTTGCCGATTCATCAGCCATTCCCACGATGCTGGTTTCAAAAATGGCACGGCAGCAAGTAACCATGACTCTTTCGGGCGACGGCGGTGATGAACTTTTTCATGGATATGGTATGTATAATTGGGCTAAACGGTTGAAAAATCCGATAGCTCATAGCAACCGCCATGTAATAAAAAATATTCTTAATCAACTAAGTCCAAAATATCAGCGGGTAAGCAAGCTTTTTGATTTTGACTCTTCAGCCCTTTTAAAACAGCATATATTTTCACAGGAACAATATTATTTTAGCTTAAAAGAATCGCAAAAGATACTCAATCAAGCGTATCATATTCCTTTGCCTTTAGATGAAAACCCTATTTCGAATCGTCAATTAAATGCGGCTGAAAGTCAGGCCCTTTTCGATTTGATGTACTACTTACCCGATGATTTACTTGTAAAAGTGGATAGGGCCAGCATGCGGTTCTCGCTCGAAGATAGGGTGCCACTGCTCGATTATCGGGTAGTTACGTTTGCCTTGAATCTGCATCCCGGTTTAAAAACACATAACGGAATCAAAAAGTACCTTCTCAAAGAACTGCTTTACGATTATGTTCCCCGCGAACTATTCAACCGACCTAAATGGGGGTTCAGCATACCAATGAACAAATGGCTCAAAGGCGATTTAAACTTTTTGATTGAGGAATATCTTTCGGAAAGAAAAGTTGTTGAAGCCGGATTTGTTGAACCTGAAGAAGTTATCCATCTGATTCAAGAATACCTAACCACCAATAAAGAATACCTATACAACCGGGTTTGGGTTTTAATATGCCTTCACCAATGGTATCAAGAGGTTTACAAGAATTTGTAGGAACAAAATATTTCTAATTTCTATTCTCTAATTTCTA
>DYQV01000069.1 GCA_020719105.1 Rikenella microfusus | reverse complement strand
TTTGGTTAAGGTTTATGAGTGTTATATTAGCCGTAAAGAAACTGGGAATATGAAATACCCATGAGCAGAAAAAGCACACCAACAGAAAATGATTATTTTAAAAAATAACAATAGATTCTATATCAATAACATACAAAATATAAACACATGAAAATAGTTGCAGGGTTGCAGGGTTTCTAATTTCTAAACTCTTGTCTCTTATCTCAAATCTTTTGTCTCACATCTCATAACAATAGAAGATTCGTTCGGCTAACTAAACGACCTTGAAATCCAAATCCATAAAATGTGTTTTAGTTTCACCCACATTTTACTAATTTGCACCCAAAATAATAGCAAATGCCATCAGCAGAAAACACTCCCGTTTACATTAAAAAATACATTGCTTTTTACGCCGATAATCAGATAGTACAAAGGGGTAAAGATATATTACAGAGCAAAGCGATAAATTTTGTAGAATATGTTGATAAAACCGATAGCTGGCACTTTACGGTACTGGGAACTTCCCGTTATACGGTAAAAGTTTCGGGAGTAAAGAACCACGATATGGAATGTTCCTGCACCTGCCCGTACGATTGGGGCAAAATATGCAAACATACCGTGGCCGCATTGCTCTACATTTCCGACAGTTTTAATAAGTCCACACCAAACTCATCGGCTCAATATGCCCTAAAACCGGTTGCTTTCCGTGGGGGCCAAAATTCCAGGTATCAAATAACCGACTACAAGAACATAACCCGGAAATGGGTAGAACTCAATTCCGATACCCGCATTTTTTATCAAGCGCAATATTATAACTATGGCTACGGCATTTCGGGTTTTGAGGTCTCAAAAAACAAGGTGGTTTTCAATTTGTCGGGTCTGCTCAATAGCAATGTTTGTTTTGAGTTTGAAAACGGCTCGGTTTACGCCTTATCGGAAGGTACCGAAAAAACGGCAAAACTTCGGCAAAACGAAATATACTGTTTGCTTCAAATTGCAAATTCGGCTACTCCCGATTTGTTCGATATTGTTTTTGGTCCGCGACTCGATGCCTATAAGCAAACCATCTTTAAAAAATACGGTTTCCCGGAATCGTATCCTTTCGAAAACCATTTTGAGCTGGAATTCGATCCCGGTATGGGGCTATTTGCAAAATTTAAAAATGATTCGTATGGGTTAATTCCTATCGAAAACCAGGAAACAAATCAATTGCTTGATTTCATCAATCAAAAACAAAAAACCACACCGCTTCCTCACTCAGTTTTTAAGCAAAAAGAAGCCCGCAGCCTGGGTTTTGTATTAAAAAAAAATTGGGGTGGCAATAGTTCATCTTATGGTGATGATTACGAGGAAGATGATGATTTTGAAAAAGGCTTTGACTATGATCATGAAAACGATGAAAATGATTCAGGCAACCCAATTGGAAATCCCAAAAAATCACTGAACGAACCAAATGCCTTGCTCGAACTGGTTCCCATTATTGGTAAACCCAACAAAGCGGGTAGTGAGTTGGCCAGCCATATTGAGGAATATTATCCACAACACGGGCACAATTACCAAATTACCATTTCCGATAGTGCTAACGAATTGCTTAAATTGGCCAATGAATTGACATACATTAAGCAACCCAACGAGGCTCTGCAACACAAGAAAAGAATGATGGAGCTGTTGGTAGAACAGCCTCTTGTGTATGTACACACCGTTCAGGCCAACCAAATTAAAAAAGGGAACCTGCAAAAGTGCCAATTATCGACAGAACCCGTTGAAATACAGTTCAATGTTATTGAATACAACGACCTGATTAAGGCCGATTGCCAGTTTAAAATCAATCATGCATTTTACAGTTTTAATAAAATCGACAAAAACCATTCCGATTCCCATTTCTTGCTCATAAACAAAACCTATTACCTGGTAAAAGACAACCTAACCAGTCAGTATATTTACAGTCTGCCCACAAGCCTAAAAATGGTTAAAACCCACAAAAAAGAGTTTTTGGAAAAAGTAATCATCCCAATTTCAAAACACTTTGATGTGGAGTTTCAAAATGAGCTGTTCCAAACCGAAACCATTGAACTCGATTTTCACAAAAAGCAGGTGTTTTTATCGGAGGTTAACGAATTTGTAATAATTACCCCACAGGTTGTTTACGACAACGGAGTGGAAGCCACGCTGCACCAAACCGGAAATATAGTTACCGGGCAGCCCGACAGGATTTTGATTTATAAACGAAACCTGGAACTGGAAGACGATTTTGTGGCACAATTGGCCGACATGCACCCTAAGTTCGCTGATCAAAGCAACAACCGGATGTTTTATTTGCATTATACCGATTTTACCACCAACATGTGGTTTTACAAGTTTTTTGATCAACTACAGACAAACCACATTGAAGTATTTGGTTTAAAGGAACTTAAACACTTCAAATATTCACCTTATAAAGGAAAAATAAGCACTTCCATCAAATCGGGTCAAGACTGGTTCGAAGTGTCGGTGCAAATAAGTTTTGGCGACAATACGGTCAGCCTTGCCGATATTAAAAAGGCCGTTATCAACAAACAACGGTACATTCAGTTAAAAGATGGATCGGTGGGTATTTTGCCCGCAGAATGGTTCCACAAATTGGAAAAATATTTCCGTAACGGCGAGATAAAAAAGGACAAGCTGAACATATCAAAACTCCGGTTCTCTATAATTGATGAGCTTTTTGACGAGATCAACGAAACCGAAATATTTGCCGAATTGCACGATAAAAAGAAGCGCCTGGAAACCTTTACCGAAATATCGGCCACCAAAATCCCAAAAGAAATAACGGCCCACTTGCGCGATTATCAAAAAGAAGGCCTCAACTGGCTAAATTTTCTCGATTCCATGCATTGGGGCGGAATTTTGGCCGATGATATGGGACTGGGGAAAACCTTGCAGATACTCACTTTTATACAACATACGGTAAACCAAAAACACTCAACGCAATTGGTGGTGGTGCCTACCACGTTGCTTTTTAACTGGGAAAATGAGCTGCGCAAATTTGCACCCAAACTTAAAGCCCATTACCATTATGGCCCCGACCGCAATCAAAATACCGAACTGTTTGGTGAGCACCATATTGTTTTTACTACATACGGAATATTGCTGCGCGATATTGAATTTATAAGCAAATTTACTTTCAACTATGTGTTCCTCGACGAATCGCAAGCAATAAAAAACCCTGCCTCGCGCCGATACAAGGCGGCTAACCTTATTAGTGCCAAAAATCGGGTGGCATTAACCGGAACGCCCATTGAGAACAACACATTCGACCTTTTTGCCCAAATGAATTTTGTGAACCGGGGAATATTTGGCAGCCCACAGGTTTTTAAAGAAAACTATTCAAACCCTATTGATAAGGAGGGAAACGAAGCAATTGCCGTCGAACTGCACCGGCTTACGCATCCTTTTATTCTGCGGCGCACCAAAGAGCATGTGGCCAAAGAGCTTCCGCCTAAAACCGACGACATTATTTATTGCGAAATGGAACCCGAACAGCGCAAAATTTACGATGCCTACCGGAACAGTTACCGAAATAAACTGCTCAACAAAATTGAAGGCGAAGGGCTCGAAAAATCGAAACTCATGGTGCTGGAAGCACTTACCAGGCTCCGCCAGATTTGCGATTCACCGGTGTTGCTGAACGATGATTCAATTCCTGAAAAACAATCGGTAAAAGTGAAAGAGATTATCCGCCATATAACCGAAAAAACCGCCAATCATAAGATTCTGGTATTTTCGCAGTTTGTTAAAATGCTTGCCATTGTTAAAGATGAACTGCTGAACCTTAACATCCCTTTTGAGTACCTCGACGGGCAATGCAACAATGTGCAACGGGAAAAAGCGGTTACCAATTTTCAGGAAAACGAAGGGTTACGTGTGTTTTTAATCAGTTTGCGGGCCGGCGGCACGGGGCTAAACCTTACCGCTGCCGACTATGTATATCTGCTCGACCCATGGTGGAACCCGGCAGTTGAAAACCAAGCCATTGACCGTTGCTACCGCATTGGACAGGACAAAAAAGTATTTGCCTACCGCATGATTTGCAAAGACACCGTTGAGGAAAAAATTATGAACCTGCAGAGCAAAAAGCTTAAAATTGCCACCGACATCATCCAAACCGACAAAAACATTATGAAAACCATTGATGCCAATGATATTAGAGAACTGTTTTCGTAAATCTAAAACCTCTCCCCAATCCCTTGTTTTCCCGAACTGGCCAATAGCTTGCCAAACAGGGCGGCTTCGTTGGCATATCGTGTATTTACATCCGCGGTGTGGTTCCGTTGCAGCATTTCTTTGGTTGCTTTCACAGCCTCAGGGTTCAGCTTGCCGAAATAGGTTTCCATCGATGCCAGAGTAACATCCAGAGTGCCTTCGGGAATTAACCGTTGCACCAAGCCATGCTGCAATGCCAAATGGGTGGGAATGTTTTCACCTGTTAATAAATAATACGCCGCTTGGCTATACCCCATTTGTATTGGAAGCTGCACCGTTCCACCAGCTCCTGGAATAATGCCATATTGCAGTTCGGGCAATCCCAGTTTTGCAGTTTCAGTGGCAATCCGTACATCGCAATGCAACGCCAGTTCCAGTCCACCCCCCAAACAGACACCTGAAATAAATGCCAACGTTGGAACCTCAACTGTTTGCAAAAGCCGAAAGGTATGGTGGATAAAGTGGCTCCGGCGTTCGGCTTCCTCTTGGGTAAGCATTTTCATCTCCTTTAAATCGCCCCCTGCGCTAAAGGCTTTTTCGGAGCCATAAACAAATAAGGCATTCACCGCATTAACATCAACAGCCGAAATAACATGATTCAATTCCTCAACCATCCGGAAACAGATGGCATTCAGTTTATCGGGTCTATTCAATTGAATGTGCGCCACTCCTTGGTTGTTGAACGTTTTTATATATTGGTATTCCATAATCTAAGGTAAATGAATGGTTAAATCTACAAAAAATACCCATGTATTAAATGTTTCCTATCTAAATTCTAATTCAGTCAAGACCAAAACGGGGGAATTGTTCCCAAAAATGTATTCATGCTTCAAATTTGTCAGCCATTATTACATTTACATTCACGACCGAGAGTTAGGCTTGTGCTATTTAAAGATATCAGGTTATTTGCCCTTTATGTGAGTTTTATATGAACGGCCATAATTACCTCAAGCAGCAATTCGACATATATGAGCGGATTATACGATGTGGAATAAAGCAGCAATAAAAGAGCTCTCAAACAATCCGTCAAAAATTGAGCAAGCATATTCAATTATAGATTCAGCCTTAAACTTTGTTACATCTGAATTAGGACTTGTTGCTTTATCAAAAAAAGACGGTAATTTTATTTACGTTTTTAAAAAGTTAAAACATTGAGCATTAGCATGCTAATGAACCGATATGGTATCTCCCTTTTGGATGATGACAATGCGGGTGGTCTTCATCTTTTCAAGCATTTCTTTTACCTCTTTCTTTAACTCTTGAACTTCCGGTTTAGTATTTTCTTTGAATTTCTCAACGCCTTCTTTCACGTCCTTTTTTGTTTTATCCATATCAAACTCCTTCCATTGACGTTCCATTTCATTGCTGAACTTGTCAAACAAACTGTCGATGTTTATTTCAATTTGGTTCAATTTGCTTATTTCATTTGGAGCTTGCTTTTTATCCTTGTTCGCTTTCCAATCTTTTTCGGGAACATTAAAAACATACAAACCATGGAGTGTTTCGTTTCCAATCTCAATGTTCTCCGACGAATAGCGCGATACCAGTTGCTCGATTATTTTTTTTGCCTCTGCAGGTTCCTCGGTAAGAGCGGTATCTAAATACACTTCTTGGTTATGCAGAATCTGAACCCGTATTTCCTGGGTTTTTGACTGAGAACAACCCACAAAAGAAAGGGAAATTAAAATGGTAAATAGAAGATTTGATTTATTCATGGCCGTATAATTAAATTTAAAAATATCCTTGTAAATAGGTTTAAAGGTACTTAACCCGGATTATTCATGAATAATCCTGACGATTAAGCTATTCCACAAAATTGGGAAAATAAAAACTCCCAATTTTGGTAATAGTTATCCCGATGTAAAATCGGGAGGGGTTTACTTGCGTGAGCTCACTTTGTTCGGTTTCCGCTTTGCAACCCAATACCCATCGCACATTCACACCTTTCGCAATGCTCAGGTATGAATAAAGCAGGTTAAACTGACACCACTAAATGAATTGCTAAATTTAAACTAACCCATTTCAATTAGGGCGAAGTATCAATTATTACTTAAATTTTTAATGGCTTCTTCTTTTAAAGTATTTAGATGATTTTTTAGATAGCACATATCATAGATGAATCAACCGCATCGTACGCATGAATCAACCGATTCCGAAAACCAGTTATCAGCTTTGATTGCTCAAGTAGAATCTCTGGGTGGTGTCTATTTAGTTTACTTACTGCTTCCCCAATAATACCTAATTGTCTTTCAACCGCACTTTGAGTTTTTAGGTCAACAGCAAAGTCAGTATAGCTGGTCACCGATTTAGTAAAATCTTGGATTAAATCAATGGCTTGAACAACATCAGATAAGTATTTTTGACCCTTTTCCTTCATAAATCAAAACTTTAGTAGCATCAATACTTTTTCTGAGATATGGGTTTCGAATGGATGAATCGGTTAACATATCAACCTTTCGATGAAAAAAACCTTCAAAGGTATCCCACAAGGAAATCAGTTTTTCCCCTCTTTCAATGGGATCCAAATCATCTATTTCAACCAACAAATCAATATCGCTTGTGATTTCATTAAAATTGTCAGTCGTCGAAGAACCAAACGCATACAAATACAAAACATTATGTTTTTTACACAAGTCAGAAAACTTATCTGGTTGTTTTGATATTTCGTCTTTGATCTTCATAATTCAAAGATAGTGATTTTAAATACATTTGCCAATTCACAGATTATTAGCTGCTTCAAAAATTTCAATCAGTCAATATTTTGTTAACATCTCCACAGGTAACCATCGGGTAAATTCTAATCAAATGGTTAGCTTTGTACCTAAGTTGAGCGGTTGGAGCAAAGCGAACAAACGCTTACATTTACTTAATCGATTGAGCCGAAGCGCTCAATTTGGGTTGTAATTGCTAAAAAAATTGGGACTTTGACAACAAACGAAAGCAATGTGGTAAAAACACCACTGATGAAGCAGTATTATAGCATCAAAGCCAAACACCCCGATGCCATTTTGCTGTTTAGGGTAGGTGATTTTTACGAGACTTTTTCGGAAGATGCCGTAAAGGCTTCCGAAATTTTAGGTATTACCCTTACCCGACGCGCCAATGGTGCCGCATCGTTTGTTGAATTGGCCGGATTCCCATACCACGCCCTCGATACCTATTTACCAAAACTGGTGCGTGCAGGTCAACGGGTAGCTATATGCGAGCAACTGGAAGATCCCAAGCTCACCAAAAACATTGTCAAGCGTGGAGTTACGGAATTGGTTACTCCCGGGGTTTCGTTGAGCGATAACATCCTCAACCACAAAGAAAACAACTTTCTGGCTTGCGTTTACCTCGAAAAAAGTTTGGCCGGGGTTGCTTTTCTCGATATTTCCACCGGGGAGTTTTATACTTCGGAAGGAAGTTTCGATTACGTAAATAAATTGTTGCAAAGCTTTAAGCCAAAGGAAGTATTGTATGAGAGGAATAAAAAAGAAACCTACCTGGAACATTTGGGCCATGGGTTTTATAATTATCCTCTCGATGAATGGGTTTTTACCGAAGATGCAGCCAACGACCGGTTGCTGAAACATTTTGAAACCCAATCGCTGAAGGGATTCGGTATTTCGAACCTCCGATACGGCATTGTGGCTTCAGGTGCTATTTTGCATTACCTCGACCTTACCCAACACAACCAAATTGGGAATATTACCCGAATCAGCCGCATTGCCGAAGAGGAATACGTGTGGCTCGACCGGTTTACCATTCGCAACCTTGAACTGTTCCATTCCATGAACGAAGAGGGCAAAACCTTGATCGATGTTATGGATCATACCCTTTCGCCCATGGGTTCGCGCATGATAAAGCGTTGGATTGCCTTGCCTTTGAAAAACATCAAAGCCATTAACGACCGGCTCAATACGGTAGAGTTTTTCCTGCAGCATCCTGAGTTGGCAAGGGAACTGTCGCAAGAATTAAAACAGATTGGCGACTTGGAACGGCTCATTTCCAAAGTAGCCTTGGGACGTATCAACCCGCGTGAGGTGTTGACGTTGAAAAGCGCTTTGAACGCCATTGAGCCTATCAAAGATTTGTGTGCCCAATCGTCGGTAACCGGACTGCAATCGTTAGCTGAACAATTGAACCCCTGCAAAACCATTAAGGAAAAAATAGAACGGGAACTACATTCCGATCCTCCCACTTTGGTAATCAAAGGAAACGTGATTGCCAATGGGGTAAACAGCGAATTGGATGAACTCCGTAATTTGGCGTTCAGCGGAAAAGATTACCTGATTGATTTACAGCACCGCGAAAGCATCCGGACCGGGATTTCATCGTTAAAAATTAGTTTCAACAACGTGTTCGGATACTATATTGAAGTTCGCAATACTCATAAAGACAAAGTTCCAAGCGAGTGGATCAGGAAACAAACCTTGGTGGGTGCCGAACGCTATATTACCGAAGAACTCAAGGAATACGAGACAAAAATACTGGGAGCCGAAGAAAAAATTCTGGCTTTAGAAACCAAACTTTTCAACGATTTGGTTTTCAGCATCACGGAATTTGTGCCGGCCATTCAATTGGATGCTTTGTTGATTTCAAAGCTTGACTGCCTATTATCGTATGCGGTAATTGCCAAACAAAACAACTATTGCAAACCCAATGTAAACGAGAGCAACCTGATTGACATCGTTCAGGGGCGTCATCCGGTAATTGAAACCCAAATGCCCCACGGTGAACCATACATTCCCAACAATGTGCAATTGAACCAGCACGACCAGCAAATAATTATAATTACGGGTCCAAACATGGCCGGAAAATCGGCCTTATTGCGGCAATCAGCCCTTATTGTGCTCATGGCTCAGGTGGGTTCCTTTGTGCCTGCTCAAGCAGTTAATATGGGCTACGTGGATAAAATATTTACCCGGGTGGGAGCGTCAGATAACATTTCGCTGGGCGAATCCACTTTTATGGTGGAGATGAACGAAGCCGCCAGTATCCTGAATAACCTTTCCGACCGGAGCCTAATCCTGTTGGATGAGTTGGGACGCGGGACCAGCACCTACGATGGAATAAGCATTGCCTGGGCCATTGTGGAATACATCCATGAACATCCTGAATGTAAAGCAAAAACCCTGTTTGCCACCCATTACCACGAGCTGAACGAAATGGCTACCTCTTTTAAGCGGGTAAAAAATTTCAACGTTTCGGTAAAGGAGCTCGATAAAAGAGTGATTTTCCTGCGCAAACTGATGCCGGGTGGAAGCGAGCACAGCTTTGGTATTCATGTGGCTAAAATGGCCGGAATGCCCAAAAGTGTCATTTCTCGCGCTGAAAAAATCCTGTTTGAACTAGAACAGACCCGCCGCAAACTCGATTTGGAGGTGGAAGTGAAGGAAATTGCCAAAACCCGCGAAGGGCTGCAACTGAGCTTTTTCCAGCTCGACGATCCGGTGCTGAAACAAATCCGCGACGAAATAAAACACCTCGACATTAACAACCTAACCCCCATGGAAGCTTTGAATAAGCTGAACGAGATTAAAAAGATTACGGGGCTGTAATACTTTTATTTGTGAACTATTCAGCTTTCGAAATCAATCCAATGTTCATTTGGATAGAATAGTCTGCAAAAATGTTCAATGCCAAACGAACAACAAACAATTTACACGTAACCGTTCTGGAATAGTGCTGGTTCTTCTTTTTATTGTTTATTAAAAATTGTGGATGGGTTATTGCATGGCAACCGCATTTAAAACATTCGTTTATAAAACAAAATACTTTATCCACGAATTACACTAATGAGCACTAATTTAAAATCAATTAAAGTTGATTTTACTAGTTTTTTTGTGAAAATTCGTGTAATTCGTGGACTGTTTTTATATTTCCAAATGCGGTTGCCCTGATAGTTTAAAAGTGAATTGCTTACAATTTCTCAGTGGATTGATTGATTTGCCTTTTCAAATCGCTCAATTTGGGTAAAAATAAGTAGGTGTATGAAAATGGAAAGGAAGATTGT
>DYQV01000523.1 GCA_020719105.1 Rikenella microfusus | reverse complement strand
ACCTTTACTACTAGAAATTCCACCCACAGCAAAACCTCCGCGACTACCTGTAGCTTTAGCCGTAGGTTCTACATAAACCCTAACACTATCCGGGGTTACCCGCAAAAACTCGTTGGTTTCACCCTTTGAAGAACTGATTCCGCCCACTGCAAATCCACCTCTGGAACCAGTAGCTTTTACAACGTCATCATTTACCCATATCCTGACCCCTTCGTTATAAACGGCAAAAACCGTCTGTCCGGCATTGTTCTTAACTTCGAATAAAGGATCGTCCACCAGCCCGGAACTATTACCCTTAACCGTTAACCGGCTGGAAGGATCAGCATTACCGATACCTATTCCCACATCCCCTTTGTAATTGATGATTAAATCGGCATCGGCAGCGGTCACATTCGAAGAACTGGCTGTATTGTTTGTGGCAAACAATAAATTTCCCCTGTTAAAGGTAGTTTTATTCTGGAAAAATATTCCTCCCTTAGGATACATGGATGAACCAGTATTAAAACGCAGCCCATTCATGGTATTTACAGTGGTACTGTAGTTTTGAATATCTAAAAATGTACCATCAGTTCCTGTAGTATTTGTATTGGTAGAATTAATATGCAGTATCCCTGAAGGAGCACTTGTTCCAATCCCCACCTTATCAGTGGAGTTTTTAAGCAATGTGTAGCTTCCGGAACGGTTCCATAAATCTTCGGCAGTTATATTATTCTGCAAAGTGGTCTCTAGGTTATCAATATATGTTTTATTGTAGTAATCAGAAAGGTCAACCGTAGTTGATTTTGTAATATCAACCACCCCGGAATATGCTGCTAAACTGGGTTCCTGCCCCATAGTCCATCCATCGGCATAGGATTCGTTAATGGCAGAATTACCCTGATAAAAGTGAGTGACCGTAAATTTTGGATAGGAATAATTGGTTGCTTCATCACCTATTATTAATACAATTTCGTTGCTGGAATTCACACCTATCCGTACACGCAAATTATCGGGTCCGAAACTATAATAACCGGTATTATAAAAAGTGGTTCCTGAACCGTAGCCCTTTACTGTCATCTCATAAGGTCCTGTTGAACCATAAAAATAACCCGAAACTTTAATAACAAACATGCAGTCACTGTTGGGTTGATTGGTGTTTATAACAAAGGCCCCGGTTGTTGATGATGCGGAATAACTTACCAGGTTCCGGTAAACTTTATAGGTTGACGAACCTTCGACCATGATATTGTCCCCAATCCGGACATTTCCTGCCACATCCAATTTTTGCGCAGGGCTATTGGTTCCAATACCCGTATTTCCATTATCGCCCACAAAAAACGCTGAAACACCCGCGTCCTGAACATCAAAATCACCTGTTCCGCTTAAATAATGAACCATTCCATAGTTGCCTTGAGTAATGGTTGTGTTTTGGGTCAGGCTTCCCCCCAATAGTACATTGGTGCCCGTTTTGGTGATGCCGTTCGAAAAGGTATTGTTGCTTCCCACCATTTCCCAATTGGACCCATTCCAAAAGTAGAAGCCTACTTGCGGGTATGTTCCGCTGGTGCTGGTATTCCACACCAACAAACCTTGTGTTTTTGTGCCTGAAATAGGCGACACGGTGCTCACTAAAGCCACCCGGGGAACCAACATCCCTTTTGTGGTTGAATACACATCGAGCATCGCACTGGAAGCTGGTGTATAACCATCAAGATCAGTTATTGCGATGTTTTGGGCGTTTGATTCAAATACGAAACATGCAAAAACCAGCATAGCTGCTACTCTGATTTTGAAAATTGATTTTGTTGTCATAAACGTAGTATTATTAACATTAACAAGGATTACTCTAAAAACTGTTGCTTTTATACTATTTAAACCTTTACATCCATGGTTTTTAACTGTGTAATTATATAAATACTCCGATTAACCAATTGTATGCAATTGCAAAAATGGCAAGGTTTTTTATTTCAAATTTTATGTTGAAGGGAATTGCACTCATCTAATCCTTCAAATATTATATATTTTACAAGTATAAGCATATTATCATGAATTCCATTATGATTCTTTCTTATTTATATCAACAAAAAAAGAATCTTCATCATAAAATACAACAAAAAAAACCTTACTTC
>DYQV01000522.1 GCA_020719105.1 Rikenella microfusus | reverse complement strand
CCTCTATTTTTCCGTATTGATTTATTTTAATTGTATTGTTTTTTTAACAACAACCTTGTGAAACTATACAGGTAGGTACTTTATTTCCAAGTAAGGAGAGTATGCCGATTGCAAATGCGATATCGGTTGCCATAGGAATTCCGGCACCATCTTGTGTGGGCAATCCATAGTTCATTGAAAGATAGATGCCTGCAGATACAAACATGCCGCCGAGCACTGCCGCAATAGGTAGCGAAGCTTTTTTCAGACTCGAGAGCTCACCCTCGTATATTTCGCGTTCCAATTCCAATCCGATCATTAAAAAGAATATGGCCATTAGTCCGTCGTTCACCCATTGGGCTATGGTGTGTGTCCTCCCAAATCGGTATCCCAAAATCCTAAATACGAGCCATGAAGCGGCGAATTTGCAATAAATAAAGATATTGCTGTTGCAAACAAGAGGATTATTCCCGAAGTTTTTTCGCTTTTAAAAAATTCGGTGTAAAGTTTTGTCAATATCATACCTATACTGTTTTAGTCGTTTCTACAAAAATCCTGTTTTAAATCAAAATTTCAATACAATCGATTGTAAATAACATTATTCAAAATACCTATAATAAGGAATTGTCTTTTAAACATTTATTTGCTACCTTTGTTCTAAATAAACAGATAGTATAAATGTTTTTTAGAAATGCACAATGCTACATAAATTTACCGCCCGTACTCGCATGTTCGACTTGATTAATGAGGACGCTTCATTATTGTCGTCGGTTAGTCGTTTTGGAATTTCGCTTGGTTTGGGCGAGAAAACTGTTCAGGAAGCTTGTAACTTAAATAAAATTGATAGTACAACATTTTTAGCTGTAATGAATTTTTTGGCTGAGGAGAATGTACATCTAAATGATTTGGTTGAGAATATTTCAGTTGAAACTGTTATCGGCTATCTCAAAAATGCACATGTTTATTTTTTGAGTTACAAATTGCCTATTATCCGCGAAAAACTTAATGATGCAGTATGGGAAGACGAGCAGTTGCATTCGTATAAAGTAGTGTTGCTTAAATTTTACGACGAATTTGTTGCTGAAGTTACGAAACACATTGAGTATGAAGAGGGAATGGTGTTTCCTTATGTGATAAATCTGCTGAATGGAAGCCGAAATCCGAATTATCGAATTGCAGATTTCGAAGACCATCATACCGACGTGGATTCGAAAATTGCGGAACTTAAAAATATTTTGATAAAATATCACCCGGTTGATGAGGTCAATTATAAGCTCAACGACGTATTACTCGAATTGCTTTGGTGTGAAAAAGACCTTGCTTCGCACAATATGGTGGAGGATTTCTTTTTTGTTCCGGTGGTCGAACTTATTGAAAATAAACACATAAACGCAGCAAAAGGATGACCGATGTAATTATCAAAATTGCCATTGTCGATCCTTCTGCTATTATTCGTAGCGGACTCTCGGTATTGCTTAAACGGTTGCAAGGATATCATGTACACACTTTTGAATTGAATTCATACGAATATCTGACAAGTAATATCCGTACGCAAAAACCCGATTTAGTGATTATTAACCCTACTTATTGGGGTTTAGTAAATGCCGAAAGTTTAAAAAGCGAAAACAAAACCGGCATTACCCATTTTTTCGCACTTATAACAGGTGCTGTCGATGCCAAAGTTATTGAAAATTACGAAGAAAAGATTCATCTCTTCGATGATGCCGATAGTGTAAAACTGAAACTCGATACTGTTTTCGATGTTTTGGAATTAGATAACGAAGAGTCGCAAGCACTCAGTCCGCGCGAAAAAGAAATAATAGTTGGTGTTGTAAAAGGGTATACCAATAAGGAGATTGCCACCAATTTATTTCTTTCTGCTCACACCGTAATTACCCACCGCCGCAACATTGCCCGAAAACTCGAGATACACAGTACGGCAGGTCTGACAATTTATGCCATAGTGAATAAATTGGTAGAATTGAATGATATTAAACAACGGTAGGATAGTTTATAGTTTCGAGTTTGTAGTAAATAGTTTGTAGTATATGGTTTGTAGATAGAAGTTTATAATTTAGATTATAAAGAGTTATATAAAAAAACGCCCCGAAGAATATTCTCGGGGCGTTAATT
>DYQV01000521.1 GCA_020719105.1 Rikenella microfusus | reverse complement strand
CAACTTTTATTTAATATTGCTTCTTAATTATTTATTACCAGCCGTTTAGTGATTTGCATTTCATTATTAACAACTCGCAAAAAATATACTCCCCTATTAATCAATGGTTGATCAAAGGTTAGCTCCTTGATATTTGAACCGGCTATCACTTCAAATTGTTGGGAATATATTTCACAACCATAGATATTACATAATTTAACGGTTGTTTGCCCACTTTTTTGCATCGTAAAATTAATGGTCAAATTATTTTTCATGGGATTTGGGTACACACTCAGGTTTCCTCGGTTGTTATCTTCAATTCCAACTAAGGGTTCGCCTCCAATGGTAACATTGTCAATATATAGGCAATTTCCCCCATTACTTTTAATCTGGAATTTTATCCGTAAATGGTTTTTGTTTTTGTAATTTTTTATGTCAATTTTTTCCGTTCTCCACTGGCTTGCGCTTGGTTCAAATGTATTTGTTATATAAGCGCCTCCATTTGTGACTAATGATTTGCCACTTTTGATATACTTTACAATCCATTTTTTTCCACAATCGGGTGAAACAAAAACTTTTAATTCATCCATCGATTCAATATTCTTCTGGGCATAAGCCATATCAAAATAAATGTAATCGGGATTTGCAACCGGGTTAAAGTCAATGTTACTGGTAATAACCGAATTGATAGTTCCCAATTCATTTGATTGGTTTTTAATTCTTAATGAAGTATTTACATTTGAAAACTTTTCCCAGTGGGCATTTCCTGCCACCTCAAACTCCCACCTTTTGAACAGGTCATTTGCATAAGTCGGAAAATCAGCTTCTTCCATATCAATTACTGCTGGTGCAATTATTCCGGCAAGGGTATCAGGTACAAATATCAGATTTTCACGGGTAATGGTATTGCTCCCCAAACCATTTCCTACTGAAAGGCTCACCGGATAAAGTCCTGGCTGGTAATAGGTTATTTCGGGCGAACTAACTGTTGAAGTTGAAGGCTCTCCCCCTTCAAACGTCCAGCTCCGTTCAGTAATTTCATCTCCACTTGAAAAATCAGTAAATTGATAGGCAGTACCCGGACAAATTGGGTAAATATCCGATTCAATATCGGCAATGGGTGGGCAACCCGGATGAATATAATCGTTGCTTGTTCCAGTTTGGCGTAAGTTTTCTGGTGTCCACAAATATTTTCGTCCGCTAATTCCTGAATTTAAAGCCGCCCTCATTCTATCAACCTGACCCTGAGTAAACATTGCTTCACAGGTAGAATAATCCATAAAGTTCTGAACATTGGTTAAAAACCCGCAAGAAACCATACCTAAATTGCAATGCTGGTCAACTCCAATGGTGTTGGGTGTATCTTCCACATTATCGTCAATATCGCAATTACTTTCTAAACCTGGTTCATTGGTACTTCCCCAAGGATGAGCCAGATTTAAATAATGCCCAACTTCATGACTTAACACGTGTCCTGAAGAAACATAAGTATAGATGGATACTACACCATCTAACGCCGGATCAATCCCTGGATAATGAGACCAGGCAGCCGCGTTCCCCTCAATGGAACTTACCGTCCAAATATTCAGGTAACTTTGAGGATCCCAGTTATTTATGGTGTATTTCAATGAATTGGATGCATAATAGGTGAGTTCTGTATCATAATAAACCACACCTGAGGTGCAGGTTCCATCAGGCGTCAATTTTGCTAACCGAAATTCAATGGTTGGATTTCCAATGATAGGAATAAAATCATTCACAACGCTATTCAATTCCGTATTTTCAGCCCTATAATCAATATTCATTTGATTAATCCCCCTTTGAATCTTTTCAATTGATATTCTTTCGCTGCCATATTGGTGTAACACGTGAAAAACTACCGGTATTATCAGTGTGTCGGTACTCTGGTATTTACTTTTAATAAAATCTTGGGTAAAGGATTCCAATTCAGCCCTTGCTTTCAATATCTCAGGGTTTCGAGCCACTTCAATGGAATCAAAATAATTGATAGCGCATTTACGAATAGGTTGACCTTTTAAACCAAACCCTATGAACAAAATAAATAAAAGTAAAATGTTCCTTTTCATTAGTAGTAGTTTTTAATTTCTTTTAAACAATTTAGTTGTTGCATTAGC
>DYQV01000520.1 GCA_020719105.1 Rikenella microfusus | reverse complement strand
GAAATGATTTTTTTATTGTTTCCTGCGACAAGACACGCCAACCACCATGTTCGGAAATACTGCCGCCCAAATAATCAATTGTAAGCGTATAGGATTCTTTTATTCCATATCAATTTTCAAAACAAATCCACCTCCATTTACCATATTGATAATAAAAGGTTTATTTGTGTCAATTTTATCTGAACTTAATAAGTAATCCGTTCCCACACGGTCGGCGTTCGATCCATCTTTCAAAACGGATGCTTTGTATGTACCACTACCAACGAAACTTAAATCGAGTTTTGCTTGGTGAATATTTTCACCTGTAATGCCTGCCACATACCACGTGTTTTTGGTTTTGCGGGCAATAACCACATATTCGCCAAACTTAGCTTCGAGTACACGGCTATCGTCCCATGTAGTTGGAATTTGAGCAATAAAGCGGGTAATTTCGGGTTCGCGATTATAAACCGAAGGCGCATCGCAGAGCATTGCAAGTGGCTCAAAGTAAAGCACATAAAGTGCCATTTCGTTGCTACGGGTACCATGAACAGATGGAAGAGTAAAATGCAAATTATGCCCTGATTGGAGGTTACGCATGCCACCAGGTGTAAAATCCATAGGACCCTGCGAACTACGCATAAATGGAATCATTACTTTGTGGTTTAATGTAACTTTATCTGAATTTAATTTATTCCATTCGTTACCAGCTATAGCTTCATAGTTAATTACATTTGGATAAGTGCGCGACAATCCGGTAGGTTTTGCAGCACCATGAAAATCAATCAACATGTTTCGCTCGGCAGTAGCACGTGCAATATCTTCGTACATTTTTATTCCTGTTTGGTCTTCGCGTCCAAAGAAGTCGGCTTTCACGCCTGCAATACCGTAGTACGCAAACAAATCGAGCGCCTTATTCAATTGGCGGTGAAGCGTATGACCCGGACACCAGACAATAACATCAACATTTTTTGAACGTGCGTATTCTGTAATTTTTTTAATATCTACATCAGGACTAATGAGCGTAAGGTCATATTTATCAGTCCATAACCAATCTATCAAAATATATTCCAGTCCGTATTTAGCTGCAAAATCGATATGATACAAATAGGTTTGCGTATTCACACCGCCACGGAAATTTTCGCCCTCCACCACATAATCGTGCCACCAATCCCACGCCACTTTGCCGGGTTTTATCCAATCGGTTTCTTTTATAGCCGTAGGTTTTGAGAGTAAGTACACCATATCGTTGTCAACAAATGTGCGGTCGTCATCCGAAATTATAATCAAACGCCATGGAAATTCTCTTGAGCCAGCAGTAGCTGCAATATAATCGGCTTTCTGGTCGGTTATATGCGCATAATTTGAGAATCCTCCCGTTTTAGTAGTAAGTGCATATTTTTCGAAAGTGCCATTTAGGAAATTTTCGTAATCGTTGCCTCTGTCGAGAAATAAACTCGGATAATCGTAAAGTCCGGCTTCCGAAATCCAGACTTTTACATTGGGAGTAGCCTGTACTACAATGGGTAAATAAATTTTATTGATAGCATTATTGAAATTAATCATTTCCTGCACATCGAGTTTGGTTTTTTTGTAATTTGACTCATAACTTTGACCAACGGTCATCCACGCATTTACCCCAAAATTAAACCGAAAAGCAACTTCTTCGTTTTTAACCTGTATCTGCTTTTCTTTGAGCGAAGTAACAAAGCGGTACGCAACACCCTGATTATAAGTGCGAAACTCCAAACGATAGTTTCCTTCGAAGTTGATAGAAAGGAGGTTGTAATTATCAGCTATCGTGTTTCGGGTGCCCCAAACCGTCTTAATTTGTTCATTTACTTGTTGTACTTGTGAATTCAGAATTAGGGGATTAGTTCCTAATGTTTTGTCAGTTAAAGTCATTGAAATGGGCGACGCTTCAAGTACTCGTTCGTTTTTGAAAAAAACTGAATAATACACTTTCTCTTTTAATGAAATTTCAACTCGGATATTTCCATCGGGTGAGTTCACTTGTGTTGTTTGTCCGAAAAGGCTCGTAGCGATTACAAGCAAAATGGGAAAAATTTTGGATTTCATGATTTAAAGTTTTAATTGTTACAAGGCGTAATAATCGCTGATTAAGTGAATTTTGTATT
>DYQV01000519.1 GCA_020719105.1 Rikenella microfusus | reverse complement strand
TTTTTCGTTTAAGGTTTCGTTAATTACCATCAATTGTTCGTTAGAAGCCCTTATTTCTTTTTCGGCAGTAAGTAATTCGGCATTTTTATTCACTAAAATTTCACGGTTTTCCTTTAAAATCCTCGACATTTGCATCAGATTCTCAAAAACATCCCCAATCTCATTTTCACAGCATACTTGTTCATCTGTTTCTAAATCTCCCTTCGAAATTCTTTGAATAAACGATTTGATAGTGTTAATCGGTTTTCCAACAATTTTTATGGATAAAGTTTTTATGATTACAAAAATGAAAAAAAATAAGGTTAGACTCACCCCCATAAATAAATAACGCAATTCCGATAGCTGCCTGTTATATTCAAATAAATTGTATTGATATACTACCAAGCCAATGGTTTTTCCTTCGAAATCGGTAATGGGTTCAAGGCTGTTTACATAATTTTTTGTTTTAAAACTGAGTTTTTTTAATAAGGCCTTCTCAAAAACCGATTTATTAAATTCATTCAACTCGAATAAATTACTGGTAACAGAATATAGTAAATATCCATCGACAAATCTGCTTTGTGGGGAAATATCTTCGGAGACTATTGAATCGAATAATTCAGTGATTTCTGGTTTAATAATCAGGGCGAAATTTTCCTGAGTCGAATCTACAATCATTCGTTTAATGAGTTCTTCCATTTTTACATAATTCTCAACACTACCTAAAACGGATCCTTCGGTGTCCAGTATGGGAACAATCCCCCGGATTGCCATACCGCCCCTACCCGCTTCAATACCTTTAATAGGTTTTTTCCCGGTTTGGCATTTTTTTATTGTTTCGCGGAATGAATTCAAATCATCGCCCCTTTTTTCGGTCCAACTCCGATAAAAAGATTGAACTGTATTGGTGTGGTAATGAATCCTTAAATTTGAAAACTCGGTTTGGCCAGCAAACATATTCACTGTTTTGAATTCTTTTTTTAGTATTTCCAAACTGCCCTCTATATCGTTTGACTGATAATAACTCAGGTACGCTTTTTTAACCATATCGTTATCAGGTAAAATTGCTGCAAACTGGAGGGTTTGCTCCATTAAAACTTCGAGGGTTTTTGAGTAGGTACGATGCGCATTTGAAATATTAATATCTAATTGCCTTTGTGTAACCTGGTTGATAATAACATACGAAAAAAAAGTGATGATCAGAATAGCAATAACCATAGCTGCAATTACTGGTACTGAAATTTGATGCGCAATTTTTTTTCTCATGGTTAAAGAGTATTTCCAACAAGACAATTAAATCATCAACCCCAAACTGATCAACCAGAATTGGGGTTGTTCATAAGATTTTTTTTAAAACCGGACCACCATAAATGGTATCCAGTAACTTTAAACTATGGCTCTATTTTGTCTTAAAGAACGAAACATTTTCTTTAAGCTGCTCTGCCTGCCCGGCCAATTCCTCGGCACTCGAAGCTAATTCTTCTGATGCTGCTGCATTTTGCTGGGTTACCATGTTTAATTGCTGTATGGAGCTGTTAATTTGCCCGGCTCCATTGTTCTGCTCCTGTGAGGCTGCTGCAATTTCCTGAACCAGCTTGGCTGTTTTTTGTATTTCGGGGGTCAAGTCGGCCATTAATTTACCTGCTCCTTCAGTAACTTCCACACTGCTTTTCGACAAAACCCCTATTTCGTCGGCAGCTATTTTACTACGCTCAGCCAATTTACGAACTTCGGCAGCAACCACGGCAAACCCTTTACCCAATTCACCGGCACGGGCTGCCTCAACAGCCGCATTTAAAGCAAGAATATTGGTTTGAAAGGCAATATCGTTAATAATGGTGATTTTTTGGGCAATTTCTTTAATGGATTCGAGACTTTTGTGCGACGAAGTGGCCAGTTTAGCAATTCCATCGGCTGCATAGAGCGATATTTTTTCGGTTTGCAAAGCGTTATCGGAATTTTGCAAAATATTGCTGGTCATCTGTTCCATAGTCGAACTAACCTCCTCAGCCGAACTGGCCTGGTTGGCTGCCCCCTGCGACATTTGCAGCGAAGTGGAACTCATTTGAATACTGGCATCGGCAATATTTTCGGCTCCACTAATAATATTTTCAACAATTCCTTTAAGGCTATCCGACATTTCTT
>DYQV01000518.1 GCA_020719105.1 Rikenella microfusus | reverse complement strand
TATAAAACAAGCATGGCATCCCCATAAGTGCCAAAATTGTATTTTTCCTTTATGGCTTCGCGGTAAGCTTCGTTGAGCAAATCGTATCCTGCAAAAGCACTAACCATCATTAATAATGTGGATAACGGTAAATGAAAGTTGGACACCATGCGCGACGCCACACTAAACTCATAGGGTGGAAAAATAAACTTATTGGTCCATCCGTCGTAAGGTTTTAAATATCCATAAGTTGAGACCGAACTTTCCAAAGTACGCATAACGGTGGTACCTACTGCACATACGTGTTTCTTTTTATCTTTTGCTCCATTCACAACATCCACGGCAGTATCGGTTATAATAATCTGTTCAGAATCCATTTTATGTTTGGTAAGGTCTTCAACATCTACAGAACGAAAATTTCCTAATCCCACATGAAGCGTAACTTCGGCAAAGTTAATTCCTTTAATTTCGCATCGTTTCAATAATTCACGGCTGAAATGAAGTCCTGCCGTTGGTGCCGCAACAGCCCCTTCATGCTTGGCAAAAACCGTTTGATACCTATCTTTATCTTCTGGTGTAACATCACGTTTGATGAATTTGGGAAGTGGAGTTTCACCCAAACCATACAAATTCTTCTTAAACTCTTCATAAGGTCCATCGTAAAGAAACCTCAACGTTCTGCCTCGACTGGTAGTATTATCAATCACTTCAGCTACCATTAAGTCATCTTCGCCAAAATAAAGTTTATTTCCAATACGTATTTTCCGGGCTGGATCAACCAACACATCCCACAGTCGTTGTTCTCTGTTTAATTCCCTAAGCAAAAAAACCTCTATTTTAGCTCCTGTCTTTTCTTTATTACCATACAAACGAGCCGGAAATACTTTGGTATTATTAAACACCATCACATCATCCTCGCTAAAATATTCGATGATGTCTCTAAATACCCGATGGTCAATTTTTCCGGTTTGCCTATCAACAACCATTAACCGAGATTCATCTCTATTTACAGAAGGATGTAAGGCAATCAGATTTTCTGGTAATTTAAAATTAAACTGAGATAATTTCATATACTTATTTTATGTTATATTTTCGAGGTCGGTTATACGTAACATTTTTAGTTTAGTTCCAATGAATTTAATTTTTCTTCAAATTCTTTAATCCCCAAAGCTTTTTCAACGGAAAAATCGCCAATTTTTGTACGACACAAATCCATTAAATATGCTCCGGTTTGCAATGCAATACCAAAATCCCTGGCAAATGATCTTATATAAGTACCTTTACTGCATACTATCTTCACAGTTACTATGGGAAGTTCGAACTTTATAATTTCAATACTAAAGATTACAATTTTGTTAGGTTTAAGTTCAACATCCATTCCTTTTCGGGCCGACTCATACGATCTCTTTCCGTCAATTTTTTTAGCTGAAAAAACAGGAGGAATTTGATCTATTTCGCCCATGAAAGAAGGCAACACTTGATTCAACCTCTCTGACGTAATATGATTCCATTCAAAAATTTTGTCTTCCTCCGTTTCTCTATCAAACGAAGGTGTTGTTGCACCCAATTTAATTGTGGCAATATACTCCTTTTTTTGCCCCTGGTAAGTTTCAATTAATTTGGTAAATTTTCCGGTACATATAATGAGTAAACCCGTAGCCAAAGGATCTAAAGTACCGGCATGGCCTACCTTTATTTTCTTAATTTTCAACTTTTTACTAATCAGATATCGTACTTTATTCACAATATCAAAGGATGTCCATTCTAATGGCTTATCGATAAGAATGAGTGCTCCTTCTTGAAAATCAATGCTTTTATTGTCTTCTGTAAACATGAATTTAGTTAGTGAATTGGCATGATGTTGACTTTTTCTTGAGTCATGTCAAGAAATGAACCCTTTACCAATTTTAAGTTTGATTATTGATTAGGTTTTGGCTTTTTTAGTATGGCATAGATTTCAAACACAAATCCACCAAAAACCAACAAAGGAGCCAATGTAATTCTTTGAAAATTGAACATTGATTCATTAAATACTTTTGGATCGTCGGACTTTCCTCCGGCCATAAGGATGAAGCCCAAAATAATGATGGCTAAACCAATTCCCATTAAAATATAATTGCTTTTCTCTAAAGCAAAATCAACTTTACT
>DYQV01000068.1 GCA_020719105.1 Rikenella microfusus | reverse complement strand
ATCGCACATTCACACCTTTCGCTGTGCTCAGGTATGAATAAAGCGGGTTAAGTTACGAACCCGCAACATGGTATTGATTGGAATCAATCATAAAACAAAACATCTGTATGAATCTTTCAATCGCATCCGGATGTTTTTTAATCTTTATGGCCAAATGTCAGGTTTTAGATACAAATAATTTCTACTGTTTTACTTTTTTTGCTCTACTGTTTTATTGTTTTTCAACTTATCGAGCAGTTGCAAAGCCGCATATTTAGCCGCAGCAATGGTTTCCCTGTTTACTTTTTCAATAATGCTCCCGCGGGTTAAGTCTTCGGTTAAAATGTATCCGTTCAGTAGCAGCATTTGTACAATCAGGTTATTAACTATTGTTTCGTGGTTATAACCTTCAGCAATATAAATAGTATCAGCTGCTTCGGCAAACTCAAGAGCAAATTCCGCAATGTTAGGCAGGTTCATCAACTGTAAATAAGTTTCGCTGTAACTGCTCAAATCGTTATTCAGATTGGGCGTTACCAATAAGGGGCTAAACTGCTTATCTGCTTTTTCAGGATGGAATCCTTTTAATTTTGATAGATCCACCTCTTTTTTTGCATTGTCGATGCGCACAAATTTAGCTTTACGCATTTGTTCCATTTGCCACAACCAGAAGTTGTACCGGTATATTTCAGAGTTCCCTTTATGCCCATTGAAAATGTGTTTGTAGTGCTCGTGAATACTCTTTTTTACCGTGTTTTTGTTTTCATTTATTTCCGGCCTCGCATTTCTAACTTCCCGAATAAGTCGGCGCATATCTTCAGCCGCAATCTGAGGTCCTGAAATCTCTTTACCCTTTCTTCCAATATCGGTTGAAAGAATTCCCAGTTGTATTTTTTTCCCCTCACCGGTTTTAAGTACTTCAATCAAGTTCATTTTTCCTTCCAAGGCCCCAATTTCATCAATAAATGGCTGTCCACCCGGGGTACTTGCCAACGCATCAAACAATTGGTTAAACAGGCTGCGGTCAATTTTAACCAAAATTTCCTCTTCTTCATTGGTTGCAACCGCTACAAACCGGTTTTTGATCAAATCAAAATTTACTTTCGTAATTTCATGCACTTTTCCATTTTGGATGAACTCTTTTCCTTTAAATATTTTATTCACCATGCCATCCAAATCTATTTTATCCATCATTTTATAGGATGAACACAGGTAAAATTTGCCGGTAAATGGTTCCAATTCCCAATCCAACACATCATCGATATAACCTCCATGTGCATCGAGTACTTCTACAATATTTTTATCGCTGGTATAACGCAATAAGGTTCGCTGAAAATGTGGGTTATCACCACTGGTAGCTTTTTCCTTTCGCTCACCATGCGAATCGCGGTAAAGGATAAAATTTTCAGGGTTTAGGTAGCGGGTTATTCCGGCTTCTTCCCGGGCATAGTTGCTGGCAGTTAGCATAATGTCAATTTTATAAGGCATCCGCACATCGCACAAGCCGCTAATGGTGCTGCGTGAGTTCAAATCTTCAACATTTGAGTCGGCAGCACTTTCAAACAGGGAGTAGTAATATTTGATGTATTCCGGGTCAAAATCGGTAACGCGGCTAAAATCGCCGGCTTCGGTCCCAATACCGTATAAGTTTCCGTTGGTATCAGGGAAAACATGGAACATATCGCCTGCAATGCTTTTCAGGGAGCGCACGCCGGTAAGGTTTTTCTTCATCCATTTTAGCATCATGGCAGCCAGCATTTCCGATTTTCCAACCCCACTATCACCAGCAATCTGAACCACAAAAACAGCCCCATCTTCTTCCTCTACAGCAAACATAGAACCATGGACAGGAATTCCACCCATCTCCTTCACTTTTTCGTTCATTACGGTAAGGCGCGGCTTTTTAATGTTTCCATAATAGTCTCCTTTTTGCGTGAGCGGAGTAACAATGGTTTTAATGTTTCCCTTTGGGCCTTTAATATCAAAGAATCCTACTTTTGGAAACGAAATTACTTTCGAAGGAGCTCCATAAAAGCAAATGGTATCTGGTACAAAATTTCGGACTTCTTCAATAGATACATCTTGAATATCTAACAATCGGAAGTTATCGGCCATATATTTCATAAGGCTTTTGTGATATATGAACAATTCGTTCAGTAAACCCCCATTGAATATCTTGCAACGATAATCACTCATATCCATTTGTCCAACAAATTTCTGAAGACGGTTTACAAAGAAAGTACCTAGCGGACGGGTATCCAGAATTTTGATGTATTCCCTTGAATTGGCATCCGATTGAGCCAATATTTTTGCCTTCTGTTCCGCCTCTTTTTCATTTTCCATCCGGTCGATTCGGTGGAACGGATATTCCCGCTTTTTGGCATCGGTGGCAATGCGGGTATGGGTTTGTACGTTGGTTTCGGTTCCAACCACACCGCACTCTCGCATTAAATCCGATATCCATTTTAACCGGCCGTTATCATATTTTTCTAACGGATGATTCTTTACATCATAGTTTTTATATAAGGTTATGCCGTGTTGCACCATTTCGTTTATAGCACTGTTTTGCAGCGCAAATTCTGCTTCGGTAAGCCTTATTACCGAATGAGTATAACGATCGTAGTGTTCGTTGCTTTTAGTTTGGTTCATTAAATTTATCAGGTATAAAGTAAACAACCTGATTTCGGCATGTAGTTTATCCACCACAATAGTTTGTTTTCCCGATTCTTGCACTTGGTTCCAAATATCTAAAATATCTTCCTGTAACGAATGGAATAGGAAATCACCTATAACAGCCTCAGCTTCCATGTGTCCTAAGGCTTTTATTTGAGAGTTGTAACGTGTTACTAGATTGAAGATTTTTTCTTTAAAAAAATCTTTCCGGCTTAATAAATATAACCGTGTAATTTTTTCAGTGCTTGAAATATCTGGGTCTAGCACTTTATCGTTAATAAATTTCTCAATGGCGCCATACAGTTTTTGACCTAATTGGGTAGGCTGAACTGAAAACTGATCATAAATTCCCGAAGCCAAACGTTTCAAATATAAGGCGGTATTTATTTGTGCTGCTTTTTTGCCAACTACCAGTTCAAATTTTTCAATTCCTTTAGCAACCAGCTCAATCAACGATGGTTCCATGGGTTTGTTTTCGAAAGGTAGGTTAAAGTGAAGCATTAACTCCTGAATGTGCTTGCGCAAAATCTGGTTTACCCCTTCTAGGCGCGCAATATCATCGGAATGTTTTCCGGTACTGTTGATTGCCAAAATTTTTGTTTTGCGGGGCGAAAAAAGGATATTCTCCATTTCAAGCAGAATCTCGGCCATTATAATATCATGTTCTGGGGCATCCAGCACATATTCGTTGGGCTGATATTCCAGTTTGTTGGTAATGAATTTCAACAGCATCGATTTTCCAAACCTTGATAATACTTCGCCAAATTCAAGGTGCTTTATCATGGGTATTTGCTTGTAAACCTGTGGCAATAGGTTTTCATATACCGATGTAAAAGCAATGCTTCGTATGAATTCGGTTAAGTCGGTGCATTTACCTACTTCCTCAGAAAACTCAATTACCGCATTCTTTGAATTATCTATAGTATGGATACTGATTCCGCTCATGCTTGGTGCCGCATGATAAAGAGTCCATTCATTGTTAATGCGCAATACTTTATTGGGTGTTTTGCTTAAATTCTTAACAATATGGAAATCTTCCAGCACCTGTTTAATAAACTGCCGATCCGATTTGGCTTCAAATATTTCGTCCAACATTTCATCGGAACTCATCTCCTTGTTTTCGGGGTTGTTTTTATATGTATCGAATTTTACCCAATATTTGAGCACAATTTCCAAGGCGTTTTTAAACTCTTTACGAAATATGTCGTAACCTTTTGCAGTGCCATCTAAATAGTCACCCATTGAGAAGCGCAGAAACCCAGTTTGGTAAGGAATTACGGCAATTCCACGGGCCGAAGCCAATTTTTTGGTGAATTTTTCTAAATCCTGATATGAGAAGAAATTATTCAGTTGGATGTTGAATAGATAAGAGCCATCGGAAGCAATTATTTTTGCATAATCGGCCCATTCACCTTGCAGCAGTTCAGCAGCCGTTTCTTTGGCCATTTTCAGGCGCAGCAAAGCTTCATCCCTAAAATTTTTATTTACCCTGAAGGTATTAATTTCTTTCACTAACTGCTTTTGATAGTAAGTAAAGAAGGGTTCTTCTTTATACTTAAAGTCATCAGGCAATTGGAGTACATCCAATTTATCCAAAGCAACCAATTCGTTTAGCAAAAACAAATGAAGAGGTCCTCCTTCAAAAGGTGAAAAGCGTAACAATTCTTTCGATGTTTTATTGTTTTGTTTTTTGCGGTAGCTCTCAATTTCAGCCATTATGTATTGCTCAATCCGCATTTTTATTTTGTTGCGTGAGGCATTTTTTGGTAACCGCTCTTCCAGGTTATCTTTTATTGATTTGGCCAATTGGGCGTTTTCCAGAATATTAACCAACATAAACAAGGAATTGGTATTTCCTTTTTCAACGCTGTTTTGCTTGCGGGCAAAATCAATCACATCTTTTTTTGATGGCGTCGAAATTATGGAACCCAATCTATCGCCGGTGGCACCTAAGTTTTTGGTGGTCGATATGGATGACACCAGATTGATGCGGGCATATTGCTGGTGCAGGTTGTTCATTACATATCTTGAAATGGTGCGCCACTTAGGTTCTTCTTCGCTTACAATCTTAACCGAGTCGTTGTATGCTTCGTCGAGAAACAAGGTTATTTTGCTGGTGCTAATAAACCGTAGGAACCTTAGTAACGATTGGTTATTAAAATCGGAATAGCCCGATGGATTGGCCGGATCGTTGATAACAATAGTAAGGTTTTCGCAGAAACGGTCCCAAAGATTGCCTGTTTCATCAAACACCTGAAAAGTTTTCTTCATCCGTTC
Source organism: Rikenella microfusus (assembly GCA_020719105.1). Lineage (GTDB taxonomy): Bacteria > Bacteroidota > Bacteroidia > Bacteroidales > SZUA-534 > GWE2-40-63. The sequence continues at coordinate 5,519 of DYQV01000068.1, read as the reverse complement.
CAAGCGGGTAGTCAATCGGTCAAAATCAATCCGGCCTTCTTCGTTAATTCCTATTTCCAAATCGAACGGATTAATATCGAACCGGTCGGTTGGCAACAAATCCATGTATTCCCACGACGAATATTTATTGAACAGAATGTATGGCCGCAATATCTTATCTTCCTTACCAAAAAGCACATCACGAATAATCATTTGAACATCATCGGTTATTGATGTTTTACTAAGATTTGATAAGTTGCTGAGGAATTCCTTAATAATGTCCTGATCTTTTTCCGATAGGGCATTGTATTTCTCATTAATTCCCAAATCAATCAAGAAATTGCTGAAGCGGCCTTTGTTATCGGCTTCATTTTCAGCTTTAATTAAGTATTGCTTGTATTTTTCTAAAAACAGGTTGATACCAAAATTTTTATGAAAATGATTGTTCAGTGTGCGTTGATAGGTATCAGGAATCAAATTTAAAATAACCCGGCAGCGCTCAATAATGGCTGCATCTACGGTTTTTAGTTTGCGCTGGAGCAGGTATTCACCATAGGTTTTAATCTGATTCCGTCCGCCCCCTTCAACAATGGTAGCTATTTGAACATTGTCGTTTTCAGAATAGAAATACTTTTTAGTACGTTCTTCAAATTCCTGAATCAGACGCTTGTTTTGTTTTCTCAGTTTCTCCGGTTCGGTGCAATTAAGGATAACCTCAATATAATCGCGCAGTTTCTCTAACGAATATTTGTCTTTTAATATTTGGCGGCTGAATTCATCAAATTTGAACAGCACAATGTCCTTTTCCAAATTGTCGGTTTGCCCCAATTGCTCCGTCTTAAGCTGATTCAGTTCCAGATTGTAATCGGCAATTTTAGATTCGAGCAGCGACATAAAATGCTCTAAATTCTTAATGCTTACTTTTTCAAGAATCAAACGTAAGTTCAGTTGGCTATTGGCTAATGCACCCAGTTTTTTTGTGTGTACCTTATTTAGGGTTTGTATTATTTTATTGTGAAAACAGAATACCAAGGTTGTGTTGGTGCTTTTTGAAATGACTGAATCGTCGATAAAAATAATGCGGGTAAGCATTGGGAACCAGCGGCTGTGATTGAACAGATTTTTACGCATGTGTGAGATGCGAATTACAAAAACCGAGGTTTTATCTTCATGTATCACTTGGTACAGTGATTCTTCATCTACAAAAGTGAGTTCTTTTACGGTAGCCGGATTGAAAAGCTCTTCTTTAATCAATTTAATAGCCGTTTCAGTACTGCCACTTACAGCGGTTTTTAAAAATCCGTTAAGTCCTTTAAAATTAACGGTTTGTTCGCTACGTACCAAAAAATCAGTTTTTTCGGCTGCAGTGGTATAGTGGGAGCTTTGTACCACCATCTGGTCGAATACATCAAGGAGGTAATTCCATTGCGCTTCCTCCACTTCATCTTTAATTCCAATCACTTCGCGGAAACGCCTCAGTTCCGAAACCTGATCGCCCAACATGATGGTATATCTGAAATTCAGGTTCGTTTGGGTTACTGGAGGTGTACCTATGGAGTAATCGTGGCAATTCAGGATGCTTTTGGCTTGCCTTTGTTCCTCTTCGTTTATGGCTTCTGTGTCAATAAGTGTAACCAAACGTTCCCTAAAAACATTCTTTTTTGTTCGATACTGAAAAGCTTTCGATTCCTCATGGGGGAAGAGCATCAGGGAAACATCGGTGTAACCTGGAATGGCTTCTTTAAGCTCATATAACTGGCGGTCAATTTCGCGTTGCTGCAAAATCGGATCGTCGGGTTCTTCATAACATAAGCGGGTAAACAATCGGAGATTGTCGATAATATGCCTCGGTAAAAAATTCTCAGCCCTTTGGCCTAATGATAAATATAAATCAATAAAATCGCGGACATCTTCGCGCAATTTCAATTTTGGTTTCCCCACTATTCTCATATACTTTATTTTTAGGTTGCATCCGATTAGAACATTGCGGTGCTATACATTTAATTTATTTTATAAAAATAAGGATTTAATTGAAAGGAACTTTTCAATTTTGGAACCGAATATTTTTTACTAATTACTTCCCTCATCCGGGGATACAAAATTAATATATTTTACAACATATTGTATCGAATTGTAATTTAAATGCTCTAAAAAGTGACTATTTTTAATTTTATTGAAATTATTATTAAACATAGCACAACAATATATGTTTGTGCAAATATTTTATTCTTTTTCGCATGGAATGCTGTGTAAAATAATATAGAAGTTCAACTAGAATATTGAAACCTAAAAAACCTGAAACAATGGAAGAATCCTTAGGAAACCAATTTTTTTATCCATCCCAAAGTATCATCGATGGAGCAATTGTAAAAGAGTACGATAAATTATACCAGTATTCAATCGAACATAGGGAAGCATTTTGGGAGGAGCAGGCTGAAATGCTAGGATGGTACAAAAAATGGGATAAAGTTCTGGATAGCACCAATCCTCCTTTTTATAAATGGTTTGTGGGTGCAAAAACCAATATTATTCACAATGCCATCGACAGGCATCAAAATACAGCCAACCGGAATAAACTGGCCTTTCTGTGGGAAGGTGAAAATGGCGACGTTCGCACATTCAGCTACCATGCATTAAATAGGGAAGTATCGCAATTTGCCAACATTTTAAAAAGTATGGGGGTTTGTAAAGGCGATATTGTTACCATTTATATGCCCCAAATACCGGAATTGGTGTTTGCCATGCTGGCTTGTGTCAAGATTGGGGCAGTTCATAGTGTAGTTTATGGTGGGTTTAGCAGCGAAGCTTTATTGGAAAGAATTACTGATGCTAAAAGCCGGGTAGTAATTACTGCCGATGGTGGTTTCCGAAGGGGAAAAGCAACTAAGTTAAAAGATATTGTGAATAAAGCCATCGAAATGTGTTCCATTGTTGACGTTGTAATTACGGTAAAGCGCACAGGAGAAGACGTGTTTATGGAAAATGATCGCGATTACTGGTATCACGATTTAAAAGCTTTGCCTATTGCAAGCAACCGATGTGAAACAGAAGTGATGGATTCGGGTGATCCACTTTTTTTGCTTTACACATCGGGCTCAACAGGCAAACCCAAAGGCTTGGTGCATACTCATGGTGGATACAGCGTTTACGCCGCAACAACACACCGTATGGTTTTCGATATTAAACCCGAAGACCGTTTTTGGTGTGCCGCTGACCCAGGTTGGATTACCGGACACAGTTATATTGTATATGGGCCATTGATTAACGGTTCCACCATTTTTATGTACGAAGGTGCCCCCAATCATCCCTATCCCGATAGGTGGTGGAAAATGATTGATAAATACGGAATAACCATACTTTATACTTCTCCAACTGCCATCCGAGGTTTAATGCGTTACGGAGAATCATGGGTTAACCGACACGATATTAGTGAATTACGGCTTTTAGGTTCCGTTGGTGAACCCATAAGTCCCGAAGCATGGAAATGGTACCATCGGGTTGTTGGTAAAGGCAAGTGCCCAATAATGGACACCTGGTGGCAAACTGAAACAGGCGGCTTTATGATAACCCCATTACCAATTACTCCATTAAAACCAGGTTCGGCAACAAAACCTTTTTTTGGTAATGAAATTGGTGTGGTTGATGATAATGGAATTGATGTTAAACCCGGTGAACAAGGTAATTTGGTAATAAAATCGCCATGGCCGGGCATGACTTGTTGTATCAATGATGACAGAGATCGTTTTTACGAAACCTATTGGAAACGGTTTGAAAAACAAGGATATTACAGCGCTGGAGATGCAGCCCGCATTGATGAGGATGGATATTATTGGATTATCGGACGTACCGATGATGTTATTAAAGTAAGTGGTTATCGGTTGGGTACAGCTGAAATTGAAAGTGCCTTGGCAAGCCATCATTTTATAGCAGAATCTGCTGTAATTGCCATCCCACATGAGCTTAAAGGAAATGCCATTCACGCATTTGTGGTTCTTAAACACGGAACGGAACAAACTAGGGCATTGGAAAACGAATTAAAAGAACATGTAAGCAAAGTTATGGGTCCTATTGCAAAACCGGAAGCTATAACATTTATCGATCAGCTCCCGAAAACCCGAAGTGGAAAAATTATGCGAAGGGTTTTAAAAGCAAGGGCTTTAGGATTAGATGAAGGGGATTTAAGTACACTGGAAGAATAAGAAGTAATAATTCGGGACTACAAGTACAATCTGTAGTCCCGAATTGATAAGCTTTCATATAAACTCGTCAAGTTTGGTTTCTTAAAAAAAAAGGATTTCAACTAATTGTCAAAATAAAATTCAATCGGCTGAAGATCGGGGGAGTTTACACCTTTTTCAGTAACTAAAAATTTTCTGACTTCATAACATAAATGACATTTTGAAATATATTCTGATCGAGGAACGAATCCATATTTTAAAACCGCATGTTTGTATAAACCGTTCACTCCTTCATGAATTAATAAATTCAAATAAGGATATTTATTGAAGTCAATAGGTTTTCCTAAATCAGTCATTTCAATTGCAATTCCATTGGTATGCGAAAAGATAAAATTTCCATACATATCAATATGAAAATGATGTTGAGTTGGAAAATTCACACTACAGCCTTTATTTTTAAGAAGAATGTCTGTTAACGATGATTTAGATAAATAGTTTTCATAAACAGCAAAAGTGCGCCCTGCAAAAGTAACTTTAAAGCATTCTGCTAATTTTTTCATGTAATCAGGGCCATATTTTTTAACATACTGATTTAGTGAATGTGTTTTTGCTGGATCAAAGGAAGCAACCTCTGGATATACCTCATTGTCCCATATTAGCACATGAATGCCTAATTGTTCAGCTGTTTTAGCCACATTGTTAACCTTACTTAAAGGAATACTTTCATTCTGGAAAGGGCTAACCTTTAGCAACAACCTGTTTAAACCATATTTTTTCAAATCGTTGAGTATCATTTTGGCATTTCTTTGGTTCTGATACCAAGAACAATTGGTTACTATATGCTCTAAATATATTTTGCTCTCCCGTATTTGCTTTACAGTTCTTACCAACTCTTTAGGATATAAAAAGGGTTCTCCACCTTCAATATGAACCGATTGGCAGTTCAATGATTCCAATTTTTCGAGTATTTTAGATACCATTTCCTCCGAAATGAAACCATCGGTTCGGGTTGGTGATGCATTATGCCGACAATGGGCGCACCGAACCGAACACTTATAATTAGTCATGATTCCACCTGTTCGAAGCGCTCCTACTTCATATCCCATTTTCTATGATGTTATTTTTTTTAAAAATTTGGATTCTTCATTTTCCCACAATAAAAGTTGTATTGTGAATACCTCTAATTATTTCTATTTCAAAAGATTGATTGCAGTCTTGATTCCAACAATTTGTTTTAATACATTCAAAACTATCATGGGTTACAAACAGTTTAAAAGGTTTATTGTTTTTTACTTTGATTGCAATTAATTACCTGCATAAATTCATAGCACTATTTTGGATTAAAAGAAGTGAATTAATTTT
>DYQV01000517.1 GCA_020719105.1 Rikenella microfusus | reverse complement strand
TAGGTTAAATCATATTGACTCAGGGGGATTTCATCAGAGTGAAGTTGAAGTTTATATTGTAAAAAACTATATAAAAGATATTTCTGACCTAGATGTTATAGAAGCTAAAGTTCAAAATGAATTATATGGAAAAATTAGAAATTATGTTTTGTGGTCTTGGTATAATTTCTGGACTTCAATCCTTATTGAAGATATTTTCAAAGACCATCAAGATGTTATTCCTGCAGTTGGTCTAGTGAAAAAAGTTGATTTCTTTTGGAATAATTTCCCTTTTGATTTAAAAGTAACCTTTTTTCCAGATGGATTTATGAAACTCAAAAGACGTCAAAAAGGATTACCAGAACGAGAAATTATTGAATTGCGGGCATTTGCAAGAAAGAATAGAATTCCTTATGACAGAGCATTAAATGATGATGAGCAATTTATTCAATTAATAAATCGCATATCTGAAAATCCAAGTGAGGAGGCTCAGTTATTTATTCAGTCATTTAATATTACAAGAACTGAAATAATTGATGAAACATTTGCAAACCCTCACGAACTAACGGTTTGGTTTTATGAAAATCAAGCACCAAGAAGATTTGATGCTGCAAATAGATTTTTCCTTGTTTTGGTTGATAGAAATCATCTTGAAGAAAGCTGGAAATTGAAAAGAAACGGAGAGGTTCTAAGAACAAGGATTAACAACTTTTTAAATGAAAATCAAAATGTTGATTTTAATCAATATAGAACAAATTTTAATTGGGAAGGTGTAAATTATGAATGTTACGCAACTTGTTTGTTTGTAGTTAGAGAATAAATATCCAACTTTTTTTCAGTGCATAAGTCATTCAACCAAGTAACACTAATCCAATGTTGCTTGCCCTTCAATTTCAACCAGTAATTCAGGCCGGCAAATATCGGCCACCAAATAAATAATTGAAAGTAAAGGAAAGTATTTAAGGCAAACAGCTTTGGCTTTTTGAATATCGGTTGGAATTTTTACATAAACACGCAATTGGTAAAGGATTGCTGAACTATTTGATTTAATGCCTTGTTTTTGAAGGTTTTCAACCGATAACAAGCTTTGGATATTTTGAATAGTTAATTCCGTCTGCTCTTCAATTGAAGTCAGCGAAATGCTTTGCTGTCCTTTAATGGCGGCTGTTCCTGACACAAAAATGCACTTGCAATCAGGCATAATTAGCATTTGGGCACGTTCAAATTTTGGAGTGGTGCGGCAAAAGTCGTTCATCGTGTTATTTTGAGCCAGAACATCTTTTGAGTATTGGTAGGCATCGAGCTGAACAGGACTTTTTATAGGAACAACAGAACATTGTTTACCTGAATTTATTGCAAAAACATCAATAATTATTCCACCGAAATCCATTCCAATACCCGTTGCCGCAGGAAAACCATGAGAAAAGGCAGCCTTACCATAATATTTTGAACGCACATCGTTAAATATTTGATAATGCTGGCTGGTAGAGCCATTATTGTTTTGGTTTATGGTAATTTTCTCAATATAATTCCATTGACGGACTATATCAGAAAACTCCATTTCTTCGGCAATTAATATTTCCTCAAGCTGCTTGAATGCTTGAATACTTTGCGATAACACATCAGTATTTCCGGTAAGGTCACTAAAACCTGAAGCAAAAAGCATTTTTAGTTCTTCTTTTTTTATTACCAGCCATGAAGCTTTATTGTTGTGGCGATGGATGAAGTTGCTTGGCAGCAATCCGTTAATGTTAGTTAGCTCCAAAGCAAGCAATCCATTTTCCGGTGATTGGGGAATTATTGAAATTAAAGGGGCAAATCCAAAAAAATCAGTTGCACAAATCAATAAATTTTGCTTGATTTGAATATAATCATCAAGGCTATTAACGGAAATAAAAACGGTTTGCTTTACTAAAGACGATTTAACACATTCAATATCAATTGAACTTTCAGTTAACTGTTTGTAACAATCGCGAAGATTTTCAATTAGTGTCGCACCTGTTCTTGGATATAAAAATTGGCTGTTTAAGATTAGTTCAGTTGTTGTGTTAACCATTATAGAGCTTTTAAAATAACGACTGTTAATTGTGGCGTAAAATTATAAAAATATCGATTTATAGTTTGTATCATGAAACATAAAATACTGAATCTTTCAAATTTGTTCA
>DYQV01000516.1 GCA_020719105.1 Rikenella microfusus | reverse complement strand
TTAAATCCCTACGGGATTTTTTTAAATGCGGTTGCCCTGTATTTTTCTTTTATCTTTTTTGCAAAAGGCTGAATAATTACTACTTTTGTGCGCGGGTAAGTCTTATACGATCAGCTCCTGTTGAAACCCCCCAGGTCTGGAAGGAAGCAAGGGTAGATGGTTGAGCGGTGCGATGTAAGTAGCTTACCCGTTTTTTATTGAATTACCCATGAAATCCAAAACATACAATATCCCATCCATAGGCGATGTTCTAGTATGTAAACATTATAGTACACGCCGATTATCGATTAAATTACGGGCAGGAGAACGGCCCAAAGTGGTAATTCCCCAGCTTATGAATTACGATATGGGATTCCGGTTTGCCTTGGAAAAACAACAATGGATACGTGAACACATTACTCTGCTGGAGCAAAAGCACGAGAAGAAATCAAACATAAACGAGACCGATGAAATAGTAACCCGGTTTCATAAAGTAAAAATAGCACGGCATACGGGCCATAATATTATGAGCCGTAAAGTAGAGAATAACATAACCTTATTTTTTCCTGAAGCAGCGGATTTGGATTCGATAAAATATCAAGAAATTATAAAAGCTTTTACTACTGAAGTTCTTCGTAAAGAAGCTAAAAATTATTTACCAGGTAGGATTCAGAAACTGGCAGAAAAAAATGGATTTTGCTATTCAAAAGTGTTTGTTAAAAATTTAAAATCCCGATGGGGAAGTTGCTCAGCACAGAACAACATCAACTTAAATTTGCATTTAATGAGGTTGCCGGAACATTTGTCAGACTTTATTATTTTGCACGAATTATGCCATACCCTTCACAAAAATCACGGTTCCGCATTTCATGCCTTGCTTGAAAAACTTTGTGGAAACGAGAAAATTTTGAATAAAGAACTAAAAATATATAGAACTCAATTGTAACACATGGACAAGATAACGGAACGTTTTATTCGATACGCTAAGATTGATACCCAATCGAACGATAAGTCAACTACCTGCCCTAGCACTAACAAGCAGTACAATTTGGCCAAGGTGCTAAAAGAGGAGTTGGAACGGATGGGGGTTAATAAAACCGAATTGGATGGGAATGGATATTTGTATGCTTCAATTCCTTCAAATGTCCCGCATAAAGTACCTTCCATTGGTTTTATTTCGCATTTAGATACGAGTCCTGATATGACGGCAGATAATGTGAAACCGATAGTTGTAAAAAAATATTCAGGTAAAGATATCATTCTCAATTTAGAAAAAAACATAGTGCTTTCGCCCGATGAATTTCCTGAATTATGCCGGTATAAAGGTCAGGATTTAGTGGTAACCGACGGGAATACATTGTTGGGAGCCGATGATAAAGCAGGTATTGCCGAAATTATGCAGATGGCACAATTTGTAATGGAGAATCCGGAGTTTAAACACGGGCCTATTAAAATTGCCTTTACACCCGATGAGGAAATTGGAAGAGGAGCCGATTTATTTAATGTTAAGGGTTTTGGTGCCGATTTTGCCTACACATTAGATGGATGTGGAGTGGGAGAATTGGAGTACGAAAATTTTAATGCGGCTCATGCAAAAATTTCTATTACAGGGAAAAATGTACATCCCGGTGAGGCAAAGAATAAAATGGTAAATGCCATTTTGTTGGTTAATAGATTAATTAGTGCCATACCCATGTCAGAAACCCCTCGCTATACCGAAGGATACCAGGGATTTTATCATGTGTTGCACGGTACTGGAAATGTTGAAGGAGCCGAGGCGGAATTATTAATCCGCGATCACGATGCGGACAAGTTTCAGGAGAAAAAACAGCGGTTACAAACGGTAGCTGATGAATTAAACAAGGAATATGGAGGGAATTACATAACGATTGAAATGAAAGACCAATATTTCAATATGAAAAAAATGGTTGAACCGCACTATCATATTGTAGAAATAGCCAAGAGGGCTATGGAATTAGTGGGTATTGAACCCATTATTATACCCATCAGGGGCGGTACCGATGGAGCCAGACTTTCCTATATGGGATTGCCTACACCCAATATCTTTAGCGGAGGCCATAATTTTCACAGCCGGTATGAGTATGTGCCTGTGCAAAGCATGGAAAAAGCTACGGAAACTATAATAAAGATTATTGAGCTGTATGC
>DYQV01000515.1 GCA_020719105.1 Rikenella microfusus | reverse complement strand
TGGAAACGGCTTTTGATGAGATATATACTATTACAGCATCCCCAATTCCAGCTTCGCCTCTTCGGTCATCATTTCCATAGTCCACGGAGGATCAAACACCAAATCTATGGTGGCTTCCGAAATTTCGTCAACCAGTTCCATTTTCTGTTTTATTTCAGCAATTATGCTGTCGGCAACAGGGCATCCGGGGGCCGTGAGGGTCATTACTACTTCCAGTTTTCCACCTTCTTCCTTCAGGTTGTAAATCAACCCTAAATCGTAAATGTTAACCGGTATTTCCGGGTCGTATATGGTTTTTAATTCGGCAACCAATTTATCTTCAAGTTCCTGTTTCATTTTTTTATTCTTCAATCATCAAAAAATCCGTTTTCCAAATCCACGAAATGAAAAGGAGCTATCCATACATTTTGGTATGATAGGCCAAGGCATACATTTTTATCTGCTTCACCATCGAGGTAAGTCCGTTGGAACGGGTTGGCGAAAGGTTTTCGTGTAGCCCAATTTTATCTATAAAATAAAGGTCGCCATTCATTATCTCTTCGGGACTTAAATCCGACAGCACTCGGACCAATAAGGCAATAATTCCTTTGGTAATAATAGCATCGCTATCGGCATTGAATTTAATTTTTCCGTCAACCAACTCAGCATCGAGCCAAACTTTGCTTTGGCATCCTTTTATAAGGGTGCAATCGCTTTTAGATTTTTCTGACACCGGTGGCAATTCCTTGCCTAAGTCAATCAGATACGAGTATTTATCCATCCAGTCGGTAAATACGCTGAATTCCTCAATTACAGCATTCTGCCGTTTGTTCAATTCGCTCATTTTATTTGAATAATTCTACTACTTTTAAAAGGCCTTTATACAATTCGTCAATTTCCTGTTTGGTATTATAGAACGCAAAACTGGCCCTAACTGTTCCGGGAATTCCAAAATGTTGCATAACGGGTTCGGTACAATGTGTTCCGGTACGTACGGCAATCCCCATTTTATCGAGTATGGTTCCTACATCGAAAGGATGTAACCCTTTTAAATTGAAAGAGATAACACTGGCTTTATTCCATGCATTTCCTATAATTTCCAGTCCTGGAATGGTGAGTAGTTTGGTTTGGCCATAAATCAACAACTCACTTTCATAAGCAGCTATGTTTTCAATCCCCAATTCATTAACATACTTAATTGCTTCGGCTAGGGCAATGGTATCAACATAGTTTGGGGTTCCAGCCTCAAACTTATAAGGCAATTGGTTGAAGGTGGTTTTTTCGAAGCTCACGCTTTCAATCATTTCCCCTCCGCCCTGATAGGGTGGCATCTGGTTCAACCATTGCTCCTTTCCGTAAACCACACCAATTCCTGTGGGACCGTAGATTTTGTGGCCGGAGAATACGTAAAAATCGCAATCCAACTTTTGCACATCCACGGCCAAGTGCTGAACCGCTTGAGCTCCATCAATTAACACCGGAACATTGCGTTTATGAGCTATTTCAATAATCTCCTTAACGGAATTGATTGTTCCTAAGGAATTGGAAACATGCGTTACCGCAATGATGCGGGTTTTATTAGAGATGAGCTTTTCCAACACGGGAAGTTCCAATTCCCCCGCTTGTGTAAACGGCCATTTTTTGAGGGTTGCTCCTCGTTTTTCGGCCATTAGTTGCCAAGGAACTAAATTGGAATGGTGCTCCATTTCGGAAACTATGATTTCGTCGCCTGGATGCACAAACTGCTCGCCAAACGATTGTGCCACTAAGTTGATTCCTTCGGTGGCTCCCCTTGTGAATATAACCTCGTGAGAATTTGGAGCATCCAAAAACTGCTGAATGATTTTCCGGGCAGTTTCAGTTTCAGTAGTAGCTTTATTACTCATAAAATGAACTCCCCGATGAATGTTTGCATTGTACTTGGTATAAACTTCCATCAGTTTATCAAGAACAACTTGTGGCTTTTGTGTAGTTGCCGCATTATCGAGATACACCAGCGGTTTGTTGTATATGGTTTCTTTTAAAATAGGAAAATCGTTCCTTATTTTATCTATGTCAAAGTTCATCGTGTTTTAATACTGTATTAGGCAACAAAAATAGGAATAATTGTGGATAAAAAGGCAAGGAAGTATTCTTCTGCCGTTCGATAGGTGAACCTATTATGAATTATTCTTT
>DYQV01000514.1 GCA_020719105.1 Rikenella microfusus | reverse complement strand
TGCAAAAGCAACATTTCGTAATCGTCTTCGGAATACGAACTTATTTCTTTTTCCCAGTTCTCGGCATTCTTTAATTTGCTGTCGAGTTTCTTTACCTCAAACGCAAATTTGTCGTTCATAAATTTATACAGGAAAACCTGTGTAATTATTTTAAACTCGTTGCCATCGTTGCCTAAGCCATAATTTGCACTAATACTTTTAAGGCTGTCGATAAGCGTTTTGGTTTTTTCTTTAAAATCTATATCTGTCATTTTTGGTCAATTGATTTATTGTCACCTTCATCTAATATCTTTTTAACTTCCTTATCAAAGTCACTTTCAAAAAGCTGGTCTTGAATGATTCTGTATTTTTCAAATTCGCTTTCGGCATATTGTTTTGCCATTTCGGTAGTAATTGAGCCTGCATCTTTCAATACATCGCGTTCGCTGAATTCAAGGAATAAGTCCAGTCTCTTAGCCCAATCTTCCATTGTCATTGGAATATTTCGTTTTGCACGGTCTTCGGCCAAATCGAGATAGGCATTCACAATGCGACCAAGCGATTCCAGTTCGTCTTTATTCAGGTAATTTTTTGCAATGCTTACATCCGTTTTTAGAATTTTTCCTTCGGGGCTGTTTTTCCAACTTGTTAGACCCATTTTATCTTTCTTACTGTCAGCCCGTTTCACGATTAATTCAGCAGCCGTATGTCCGTGAATACCAAAATGCAATTTGTTTTGAACTTTGGCAAAAAAGGTTTTTGTAATAATTGCATCTTTGTTATAATCGAGACTTGTAGCATAAATATCGGTCACTTTCTGATACAAGTTTCTTTCACTCAGTCTTATTTCGCGAATTTCGGCAAGTAGTTCTTCGAAGTAATTTTTACTCAAATACGAGCCGTTTTCAAGGCGTTTTTTATCCAAAACAAATCCTTTTATGGCAAACTCGCGAAGCACCCCGGTTGCCCATTGCCTGAACTGTGTGGCCCTGATTGAGTTCACCCTGTAACCCACCGAAATAATAGCATCGAGATTATAAAAATCAACTTCTCTTGTAACTTCACGACTACCTTCAGTTTGAACTATTCGAAATTTTCGAATAGTTCGTTTTTCTTCAATTTCACCGCTTTTATATATTTCTTTTAAATGATAATTAATCGTATTCACCTCTACATCAAACAATGTAGCCATTAGTTTTTGCGAAAGCCAAACTGTTTCGTCCTCGTATCTGGCTTCAATACTTTGTTCGCCCGACTGAGTTGTGAAAATCAGGAATTCAGCAGTGCTGTTTCTAATGAGTTTATTTTTGTTATCCATCTTTCAACATTTTCTGTTTAAACTGCTCTTCCGTAGAATTCGTTAATGTATTCGTTTACCACCAAGTTGTTAATGTACTTTGATGATTCAGCGTTCAAATTTATATTGTTTTTGTTTTTGAATTGGTCAATAACCAATCGCATCATTTGAGTCGTGAAATAGCTTTCATTATCTAATAACCTTGTGTTTTGTAGCACTTGCAAATCAGCATCTTGCTTTACACTTTTTAATGCTTCAAAAATCTGACTTTCTTTTTGTGATAATGTCCCTTTTTCAACCAATCGTTTGTGGATTCGGGCATATTTCGGGTCGCTGTCGTATTTGTCTTTCAGTAAATTGTTTTGGCGGTTGAGTTCCTTTATTTTTTCGTAAATTTTAGTTAATGCACCAATATTTTGTTTCATTTCGTCCTGTGTAATCTCGTCAAGATTTTTCTTGTCGAATAAGCGTTTCAGTTCTTCGTACAACGAAACAAATTCAGGGTCTTTCTTATCAAAATTACTTGCCAAAGTTTCACGGGTTTTCCTCAAAGTATCTTTTAATTCATCGGCTAAAATCAGTTCTTCTTCCGAAATTTTGGTGAAGTGAAACAGCACATCTTCTAAAGCAACATTCAGTAAATTGGTGTTGTCGATGTTGTTTTTTAAAGCCTCCTGAGTATTGAGAAGGGCTAAATGATTTTCGGTTTCACGGTAAAGTTGAGCCAACTTTTTGAAATCAATTTTTTCGAGCAAATCAAAATGACCGAATAAACGGATTAGGTTGTATAAACTCTTGGCATTGCCCAAAGCTTTTTTAATGAGCAATACTTTTTCACGGTCTTGAATTTGGGTTATTTGTTGCGAAAACAGTTCGGC
>DYQV01000513.1 GCA_020719105.1 Rikenella microfusus | reverse complement strand
AAAATGTTTTTACAAACGGATTTACTTTTTACCAGAGTTCACTTTTTAATATCCCTTTTAAATAGTAAAATGTATAAAATCAATGGATTGAAAAATAAATTACAGAATCATGAATAAACAAGCAACAGAAAGAGCCGCAAACAACATCCGGATTTTATCGGCGTCGATGGTAGAAAAAGCCAAATCAGGACATCCGGGTGGAGCTATGGGTGGAGCCGATTTTATTAACATTCTTTACAGCGAGTTTTTAAATTACAACCCATCCGATCGCACTTGGCCGTTCCGCGACCGTTTCTTTTTAGATCCGGGCCACATGTCTCCCATGTTATACTCGCAGTTGGCACTTACAGGTACGTTTTCGCTGGAAGATTTGAAAAATTTTCGTCAATGGGGAAGTATCACACCCGGGCATCCGGAAAGAGATACCATTAGGGGAATTGAAAACACTTCAGGCCCTTTGGGACAAGGACATACCATGGCCGTTGGTGCCGCTATTGCAGAGCGCTTTTTGGTCGCTCGTTTTGGTGAATGGATGGCCCATAAAACCTATACTTTTATTTCCGATGGTGGAATTCAGGAAGAAATATCGCAAGGTGCCGGACGGATTGCGGGTCATTTGGGTTTATCGAACCTAATAATGTTCTACGACTCGAACGACATTCAGCTCTCCACTAAAACAAGTGTGGTAACTTCAGAGAATACCGCTTTGAAATACGAAGCCTGGGGTTGGAATGTAATCAATATTGACGGTAATAATGCCGATCAAATACGTCAGGCTCTTACCCAAGCGAATGAGGAAACCCAAAAACCCACCTTGATTATTGGGAAAACCACCATGGGTAAAGGTTGCTTAACTGAATCGGGCGAAAGTTTTGAAGGACAAACAAAAACTCATGGCCAGCCTTTATCAACTGCCGGAGCATCTTTTAACAAAACCATTGAAAACTTAGGGGGCAATGCGGAAAACCCATTTACAATTTTTGAAGAAGTAGCGGAACTTTACAAAAAAGCTCAAGCAGCAAAAAGTGAATGGGTTAAAAAGCACAAAGAAACAGAAGCCAAATGGCGTAAATCCAATCCTGATTTAGCTGTTAAATTAGACTATTTTTTAAGTGGCGCTGCACCCAAGATTGATTATGCATCCATTGTTCAAAAAGAACACCAAGCTACAAGGGCATCATCAGCTAATGTACTGGCTGTTTTGGCTGATAAGGTGGATAACATGATTGTAGCGTCAGCCGACCTGGCCGATTCCGATAAAACCGAAGCATACTTAAAAAAGACCAAAGCCTTTGCCAAAGGCGATTTTACCGGTAAATTTTTGCAAGCCGGTGTAGCTGAACTTACCTTAGCCGCAATATGCAATGGCATTGCCGCTCACGAAGGGGTTATTGCTGCCTGTGGAACGTTCTTTGTGTTTTCCGATTATATGAAACCGGCTGTGCGCATGTCGGCACTCATGCAATTACCCGTAAAATATATCTGGACACACGATGCTTTCCGAGTGGGTGAAGATGGCCCCACCCATCAGCCGGTGGAACAGGAAGCACAAATCCGATTATTGGAACAACTCAATAACCACTCAGGAAACCCAAGTTTACTAGCATTGCGTCCTGCCGATGTAAATGAAACCACCGTTGCTTGGAAAATGGCCATGGAAAACACAAAAACGCCCACAGCACTGATCCTTTCCCGTCAAAATATTCAGGATTTACCTGTTGAAGGCATGTCAAACTATGAATCAGCCTTACAAGCCGAAAAAGGGGCTTATGTTGTTCAAGATTGCGATACACCCGATGTTATACTGGTTGCCAACGGCTCAGAAGTAGCTACCCTTGTGGCAGGTGCTGAATTGTTACGAAAAGAAAATAACTTAAAAGTAAAGGTGGTTTCAGCCATTTCAGAAGGACGGTTCCGAACCCAGCCAAAAAATTACCAGAATCAAGTTATTCCGGCCGGTGTTCCAACTTTTGGACTTACTGCCGGATTGCCCTCAACCCTGCAAGGTTTGGTTGGTTCCATTGGAAAGACCTTTGGATTAACTCATTTTGGTCATTCGGCACCTTATACCGTTTTGGATGAAAAACTGGGTTATACCCCTGAAAATGTAGCCTTTCAGGTTGTAAGTTATTTGAAAGAGCTAAAATAATAATTCAT
>DYQV01000512.1 GCA_020719105.1 Rikenella microfusus | reverse complement strand
TTGTTCAAAAACTGATTGGTATCGAATGATTTCAAAATCATCGAAATAGGTGCTTTTTTCATTTGGATTATAAAGAAACAACACCAGATCTTTTCCTACCATAGATTCTGAAACAAAAAAAGTTGCATCATGCTTTTCCCAACCGGTCGAATCGGAGCTTACCGCCTTGCTTTCGGTAATGTTTTCACCATCAACAGAAGCTACAATATCACCTTTCACGCCACTTGAATTGTATTGCCATACACTCAAATAAAAACTTTCGCCTAATTCAGCATCCTTAATTTTAACAGTCATTCCATAAGGTTGCTGCTGGTTTAGCTTAATGGAATAATTGCCGTAATGAGCAAAATCGTGTGATTGTGTATTCCCATATTCAAACTGGACACTGTCATTATAAAAGAATTTTCCATCAGCAGTTCGTTGCTCTGCATCACAGTGCCATCGATAGGTGACTTCCTTTTTGAAAAGTGTAAAATTAGTATCTTGAGCATGCAAATCAAAAATCAGCACTTTTTTGTATTTTCCTTTAATTGAAAAACAAAAAGGTTGTAAATAGGTTTTGTTGTATAATTCTTCAATTCCATTAATAATCAGGTATTTTGCTCCATTATCAATCGACTTTTGTATGCCAGAACTATCGTGGTTGTAATAAGTCCGATTCCCGTTATTGAAATTATTATCGATGTATTCGGTCCAACCTTTTTGGTTCATCAGGTAGAGGGTGGCATGACAATAATCGGGAATTGAAATTACCGTATCGATTGGCTGAATACCGATTTGACGCAAATAAGGTTGAATGGAATAGACATCTTTGTAATCATCGATATCGTTTATGTAGGTATTGTACCGCTTATCCGTTTCATTGCGGGCATACCAACTATTAACTATCAACATTGCCAATACTGCCCCTTTCACTAAATAGGAATTAAACCAGCTTGGGTGATTTTTTTGCAAGACATAAAAAGTGCTAACCAAAATTAAAAATGGAATGATAAACAGGCCAATGGTATAATAGTCGTGGTCGGCAAAGGTCCAGTATTGAAGCAAAATAAAAAACAGAGCCTCAATACCAACCAGAATCAATACATATTTTATGATTGAGGGAACGATGGCTTTTTTTATGATAAGATAAACCAAGCAACCTAATAAAAACAGCTTGATGGATAAATGATAATATTGTGCTGACCAATTCAACCTTACTTGAGTAAAAACCTTGACAATTTCTTCTTTTGAAAGGTCCCAAATAGGAAAAGTAGTGGTAGAAAAATAATAACAACCGTGAAGGGTATTTTGAATGTGGGCATACAACACCCAAGCCACTACCAATAATACAGCCAAAGCCATTGCTGCTATATAAAGCATGGGCTTGGCAAATATTTTTTCGTTGGTGCCAAACTGTTTTAAATTGAAAAGTTCCACCAGGCCAATAGCACCAATGGCAAACAAACTGAAAAAGGCAGTAATTTTCATGGTTGCGGCAAATAAAAACAACCCAATGGCGATAAAAAACAATCTGTCACGTTTTTCAAATAGAAACCGTACAAAAAAGTACCAACCCATTATGGACAAGGCCAGTTCGGTGGAATTGGTTAAAAAGTTATTGCCGTAATACACCAGTACCGGTGATGTGAAAAAAAGTAACGGTATCACCACCGACCAAAACAGATCATGAACCAGGTATTGCATCAATTTGTAAAAATAAAACAGTGAGAGCAGGAAAATTAGCGTATTTAATATCCGGTAAATAGAATCATGAGGCCCAAAAACCTTATACAGCATGGCCACACCATAGTACAAAATAGGCACCTCGCTGGTAAACGCCTTTCCACTGGTTCCCCCATCGGAAGTAAGGTTATGCGTTTCTGGATAAAAAAAACGCATCCCACCCTGATAATAGTTCAAGGCAATGGATGCACAGTCCGATTGTCTCCATTTATGTATGGATTGCGGCTGATAAAAAACGGTGGCATGATAGTTATAAAGATAGGAGATGGCCAACAATGCCAAAATAAAACCCAATGAATGAGCTATTGATTTTTCGAAAATTGAACGAACCTTCATGAAATAACAATTAATGTTTTTTGTTCAAATCTAAGTAGTTGGAACAAAAATAATACGATAAATCAAATATACCAGCCTTAAGTATCTTTATAATTGA
>DYQV01000511.1 GCA_020719105.1 Rikenella microfusus | reverse complement strand
TAATTTGATGGTTTTTTACTATGATTAAAACGAAATTTTTATGTACGCAAAAACTTTGCTATTAGTGAGTGCGTTGGCTGTCTTGTCGTTTTTGCCAGTCGCAATTTTGAAACAGGAGACAAAACCTCCTGTGTTGAGTCCTTCGCCGAAGGGAAAAACTGCCATTCGCATCAGCGAGAGCAGTTACAAAAATTTGTTCAACGGAGATGTTAAGGTAAACAATCTCAAAGTTGATGGAGATACTGCGGGTTATTCTGTTTGGTTGAATCGTAAAAACTCAAACGAAAACAGACAATCTCGGATAAAGGCAAAATATATTGCCCGTAAAATTGACAACACTACCGTTGCTGACCGATACAGAAGTGCGAAGAAAGGGAAAAAAATGATTTTGTGCTGTGCCGGCGGTTATATGAGCGACTGCTCAAGTCCTACTACACCTATCGGGCTTTGTGTTGATGACGGAAATATTGTTAACCGTACTTTTGGAACAGACGCAAGCGGCAAAGATATGAACGCCATCGTTATTGTTGAGGCAATCGGCGGAATACGAGTAAAAGACATTCGCAAAGGAATAAATCTCGTAAGTCTGAATAGGAAGGTCTTTATTAGGCAATGTAATGACGATTTGAATACTTTTTTGAAATGGTGCATTTCAGAAAATGTTTGGCTTTTTCAAACACATTTACTCGCCTATGACAAAGAATTAAACGTTGACACAAATATGCATACCATTTCAGGTGCAAAACTTATACTTGCTGCAGTAATTGACTCAAACAACGACATTTATCATGTGTTTTTTAGTTTTCCGCAAGTACAAAAGTCTTTTGGTTTTTCACAAGGACAACAATCTTCGGGTTTTCTACAAACATTTTTTAATCTTCCCAAACAACTACTTCCACAAAGAAAAACTCTTCCATCACCTAATCTTACGGAAGGAATTTTCAACTATTTGAACGAAAAAAATGTGGAAATTGTTTGGATGATTAATTTAGATGCAGGTTTCAGTGACTTCTTCCAAGTTTATGACGAAAGCGGAAATGAATGCATCAATGTTGAAAGCAAGGGTTGCACTTTTGAAAATACAGTCAATTTGCTTTGTTATTATTACGAGTAAAAAATACTTAATCTTAATTTTAATTTTTTTTATTTAATGTTTCACTTTAAAACAATTGTTATATGTACGCAAAAACTTTGCTATTAGTGAGTGCGTTGGCTGTCTTGTCGTTTTTGCCAGTCGCAATTTTGAAACAGGAGACAAAACCTCCTGTGTTGAGTCCTTCGCCGAAGGGAAAAACTGCCATTCGCATCAGCGAGAGCAGTTACAAAAATTTGTTCAACGGAGATGTTAAGGTAAACAATCTCAAAGTTGATGGAGATACTGCGGGTTATTCTGTTTGGTTGAATCGTAAAAACTCAAACGAAAACAGACAATCTCGGATAAAGGCAAAATATATTGCCCGTAAAATTGACAACACTACCGTTGCTGACCGATACAGAAGTGCGAAGAAAGGGAAAAAAATGATTTTGTGCTGTGCCGGCGGTTATATGAGCGACTGCTCAAGTCCTACTACACCTATCGGGCTTTGTGTTGATGACGGAAATATTGTTAACCGTACTTTTGGAACAGACGCAAGCGGCAAAGATATGAACGCCATCGTTATTGTTGAGGCAATCGGCGGAATACGAGTAAAAGACATTCGCAAAGGAATAAATCTCGTAAGTCTGAATAGGAAGGTCTTTATTAGGCAATGTAATGACGATTTGAATACTTTTTTGAAATGGTGCATTTCAGAAAATGTTTGGCTTTTTCAAACACATTTACTCGCCTATGACAAAGAATTAAAAGTAAATGTAAATGCAACTAATGCTACTTCACGAGAGAGACGCCTGCTTGCAGCAGTTATTGACCCTAATAATGACATTTATCACATTCTTTTCAATTTATCCAGTAAACATCTTTCAATACCCAAATTTACTGAAGGAGTTTTCAATTATTTGAATGGGAAAAATATGGAAGTGGTTTGGATAGTAAATTTGGATTCTGGTTGCGGAGACTTTTTTCAACTTTATGACGAAAACGGTAACGAAGACAGCAATGTCAAAGGTGCTGAATCGTTAGACCAAACTATCAATTTGCTTTGTTATTATTACGAGTAAAAAAA
>DYQV01000510.1 GCA_020719105.1 Rikenella microfusus | reverse complement strand
TATAATTTAGCACATCAGATAAAATATTAAAAATTTACCATTAAAGTTCTAAAAATCATGAAACTCAACATTCTTCTAGTTCCCTTTTTTTTAGTTTTTTTCCTCATTAGCTGTGATAATGAAACCAAAACGATTAGCTTCGACAATCCAAACATTGTTTACCAAGGAAGGGTAGATTTAAAATCAGATGCCGCAGTATTTTCATGGCCGGGGACATCGGCAACGCTTTATTTTGATGGCACTTCTGTTTTGGCCACATTAAAAGACTTGGATACCGCCAATTACTATAATGTTGTTGTTGACGATAGCCTAATTCTTAAAATTCACTCAGATACCATAAAGCAGAGCTATTTGTTAGCTTCCGAATTACCGAAGGGGGTTCACAAAGTTGAGTTATTCAAGCGCACTGAAGAAGATAAAGGCAAAACCTTATTCTATGGTTTTGAGTCTCCGGATGGCATCAAAATTATACCTCCATCCCGAACTCATGGGATAAAAAACCGGAAAATTGAATTTTATGGAAACTCCATTACTTGCGGCTATGCTTTGGAAGATTCTAGCGGTAATGATTCCCACCATGGTTATTTTGAAAACAATTACCTTACCTATGCCGCCATAACAGCCCGCCATTTTGATGCACACTATTCATGCATTGCAAAAAGTGGAATCGGAATTTTGGTAAGTTGGTTTCCCATTATCATGCCTGAAATGTATGATCGGCTCAACCCGGCTGATTCAACCTCAAAATGGGATTTTAACCAATATACTCCCGATGTAGTGGTTATTAATTTGTTTCAAAACGATTCATGGTTGGTAAATATGCCAGAGCACGAGCAGTTTAAGCATCGGTTTGGTAATGCCGCTCCCGATACCACAACAATTATTGCGGCTTATAAAAATTTTGTTATCAGTATCAGAAACAACTATCCCAATGCCCACATTATTTGTGCGCTAGGCAATATGGATGCCACAAGAATTGGTTCCCCTTGGCCGGGTTATATTCAACAGGCCATAACCCAGTTTAATGATGCCAAAATATATACCTGCTTTTTTGAGTTTAAAAACTCCCCCGGTCATCCAAAGTTAAAAGAGCAGCAAGTAATGGCTGACCAGTTAATTGCTTTTATTAAAAAGGAGTTAAAATGGTAGTGACTGGTTTCGCAAATTCCTTAATTCCGTAAGTTAGCGTATGAATGATTTGAAGACTATAGCAGTTTCTTTTTTATAACGTTTGGCGGTATGGCCAGTAAGGGATTGCGGAGTGACGTTCTTATCAACCGAGACGAAACTTTGATGCGGGTTATGAAATTCGCATACCACTTAAACCCTTATTGGCTATACCGTGTGTTGTGCTTTCGTGCATTTTTATCTGGGCATTAATTGAATCGATAAATCCAATGCATTTGCTACCAACAATAGATTTGAAATTTTCACATCTTCGCCATTTTCAATTCGAGAAATATAGGGACGTTGCTTTCCAACAGTTTCAGCCAATTTCTCTTGGCTCATATGAAGTTCTTTTCGTCTATTTTTTATAATCTCTCCGAAATAATAGGAATATGCTTCTTCTCGGAATTTCTCTCTGCTTTCCGAACCTTTCTCACCGTAGCGTTCTTCCAATAAGTTCTTTGCTTTCATTGTTCTCATAATTCCTCATTTTTTAAATATTCCTCTAAAATTTTCTCTGCTTCTTTGACTGCCTTTACATAATCTTTGTTCGATTTTTTTATAAATCCATTCAAGCAAACAGCTTTTGTACATTCAGAAAAATTCAAATGGTCAATCGCAAAAATTAATACTCGATATTCGTTTCCAGCCTTAATCCGTAGCTCATAGAACCTAGAATTCGTAAGTTTTTTCACAAAATTAGTATGAACAATCTTTACCTCTCCAATTATTTCAATCAACTGAAAGAATTTGTCAGAGACTCTTTGTCCTTGCTCATCAACGAATTCTAAACATTTTTCTGTAATGTCAATTTCTCTCACGCCACAAAGGTAACGTATTCGTTACATATAATCAAAAAAACTTATTCTATTTTATATTCCTTTTCTGAACGCTCAGGCTCTTCTTGCATGAAGCACAACTAATACCTAAGTTGAGCGATAAATCGCTCAACTTATTCGCCGCGGCGAACCGACCTAGAAATTGTTGCAATTCACAAAACAAGGG
>DYQV01000509.1 GCA_020719105.1 Rikenella microfusus | reverse complement strand
CTAACTAAAAAAGCTGGCTTTTAAGGCCAGCTTTTTTATTGAGTATTAATTCGATTTTATTTTACTTCTTCAAAATCGACATCGGTAACTTCTTCATCTTTTGTTTTTGCCTGGCCATTTCCTCCAGTTGATTGACCTGCTTGAGAATCAGCACCACCTTGGGGTTGCTGAGCATTGTACAAATCCTGTGAAGCAGCTTGAAATGCATCATTTACTTCTTTGGTTGCAGCATCAATAGTATCTAAATCTTGATTTTTATGAGCTTCTTTCAACTTTGCCACAGCATCCTCAATAGTTTTCTTTTTGTCAGAAGGAATTTTTTCACCAAATTCTTTTAGATTCTTTTCAGTTTGGAATATCAAGCTATCTGCAGCATTTATTTTGTCAATTTTCTCTTTAGCTTTTGCATCCAGATCGGCATTGGCTTTTGCTTCTTCCCTCATCCGGTTTATATCAGCATCGCTCAAACCTGATGAAGCTTCAATACGTATTTTTTGTTCCTTACCGGTTCCCCGGTCTTTTGCCGTTACATGCAAAATACCATTGGCATCAATATCAAAGGCCACTTCAATTTGTGGAATGCCTCTTGAAGCTGGTGGAATGCCATCTAAATGGAATCTACCAATTGTTTTGTTGTCTTTAGCTAAGGAACGTTCTCCTTGCAGTACATGAATTTCAACAGATGGTTGATTATCAGCCGCTGTGGTAAAGGTTTCCGCTTTTTTTGTAGGAATGGTAGTATTTGATTCAATCAATTTTGTCATCACACCACCCAACGTTTCAATTCCTAACGAAAGAGGAGTAACATCAAGAAGTAATACATCTTTAACTTCGCCGGTTAGCACTCCACCTTGAATTGCAGCTCCAATAGCAACTACTTCATCTGGATTCACTCCTTTGGAAGGTACTTTGCCAAAAAAGTCTTCTACTACCTTTTGTATGGCAGGAATACGGGTTGAACCACCAACTAAAATTACCTCATCAATATTTGATTGTGTCATGCCGGCATCTTTAAGAGCCAAGCGACATGGTTCTAAGGTAGCTTGAATTAACTTATCTGATAATTGCTCAAATTTTGCCCGACTCAAGGTTTTTACCAAATGCTTTGGAATACCATCAACTGGCATTATATAAGGTAAATTTATTTCAGTACTCGATGAGCTTGATAATTCAATTTTAGCTTTTTCAGCAGCTTCTTTTAGCCGCTGCAACGCCATTGGATCACGTTTCAAATCAACACCTTCAGAACTTTTAAATTCATCGGCTAACCAATCAATTATTACTTGATCGAAATCATCGCCACCTAAGTGGGTATCTCCATTGGTTGATTTTACTTCATAAACACCATCGCCCAATTCAAGGATTGAAATATCGAAAGTTCCACCTCCAAGGTCAAACACAGCAATTTTCATGTCTTTGCCTTTTTTATCTAAACCATAAGCCAGAGCAGCTGCAGTAGGTTCATTAATTATCCTTTTAACAATTAAACCAGCAATTTCACCAGCTTCCTTAGTTGCTTGACGTTGTGAATCATTAAAATAGGCTGGTACAGTAATAACTGCTTCTGTAACTTCCTGACCCAAATAATCTTCAGCTGTTTTTTTCATTTTCTGAAGAATCATGGCTGAAATTTCTTGCGGTGAATATTTACGATCATCTATCTTAACTCTTGGAGTATTATTTTCTCCCTTTGTCACTTCAAACACTACACGAGCAATTTCTTTACTAACCCCGTCATATTTTTCTCCCATAAACCTTTTTATCGAGGAGATAGTCTTCTGAGGATTGGTAATGGCTTGCCGTTTTGCTGGATCACCTATTTTACGCTCACCATTCTCAATAAATGCAACCACTGAAGGAGTGGTGCGTTTTCCTTCGCTATTAGGTATTACAACAGGTTCGTTTCCCTCCATTACGGCAACGCATGAGTTGGTTGTTCCTAAATCGATTCCAATAATTTTACCCATTTTATATTCTATTTTAAAATTATAATTCGTTTTTGTCCTATTTTCAATCACTATGCCATTTTATATATCTTATCAATTTTCGAAATAATGACATTTAAACGGTCAAATCAAACATCATTTTGTCGGTTATAATGACATAACGACAGATTACCATATTAACCCGGATTATTCATGAATAATCCTGACGATTAAGCTATTCCACAAAAT
>DYQV01000508.1 GCA_020719105.1 Rikenella microfusus | reverse complement strand
TCGCACATTCACACCTTTCGCTGTGCTCAGGTATGAATAAAGCGGGTTAATACAATTCTATTCAAAATAATTTTTCATCCGCTCAAAAAAATTGCGATCCCTTTTATCGGGTTTCGGCACAAAGCTTTCTGATGTCTTTAATTTTTCTAAAATCTTTGCATCTTCTTTGCTAATGTTTTGTGGCGTCCATACTTGAATGTTCACCAGCAAATCACCTTTACCATAACCATTCACTTCAGGAAGTCCTTTGCCTCGCAAACGCAATATCCTACCCGATTGTGTACCGGCGTCAATTTTAATTTTAACCTTTCCTTCAATGGTTGGAATTTCAGCAGTCATTCCTAAAGCGGCATCGGGAAATGATAAAAACAGGCTGTAAATTAAGTCGTTTCCATCGCGAAGCAAATCAGCGTGTTCTTCTTCATGTATTACAACTAACAAATCACCATTCACTCCACCCCGACGGGCCGCATTTCCTTTACCGCTTACTGAAAGTTGCATTCCTTCAGCCACTCCAGCCGGAATGTTAATAGAAATAACATCTTCTTTTCGGGTAATTCCTTCCCCATTGCATGAATTACATTTATGAGTAATAATTTTCCCTTCACCATTACAACTCGGGCAGGTTGAGGATGTTTGCATTTGGCCTAAAAAAGTATTTGAAATGCGGGTAACATGTCCAGTTCCACCACAGGTAGAGCAATTAGAATAAGAATGTTTGTCCTTTGCACCGGTGCCATCACACACATCGCAGGCAACGTATTTTGTAACTTTTATTTTTTTGGTAACACCATTGGCTATTTCCGGAAGCGTGAGTGAAACTTTAACCCTAAGGTTGGTGCCTTTGTTAACATGCTGTCGGGAGCGTCCACCACTGCTGAACCCTCCAAAGCCGCCTCCAAAGCCTCCGAAAATATCCCCAAACGATGAAAAAATATCCTCCATGGTCATTCCACCGCCATATCCGCCATTGGATGCACCACCCAATCCGGCATGTCCATATTGGTCGTATCGTTGCTTCTTGTCGGGATTACTAAGAACTTCATAAGCTGTGGCAGCTTCCTTAAACTTTTCTTCTGACGCTTTGTCACCTGGATTTTTATCCGGATGGTATTTTATAGCAAGTTGGCGGTATGCTTTCTTAATTTCCTCGGCCGACGATCCTTTTGAAACACCAAGAACTTCGTAATAATCTCTTTTTGACATAGTTTAATCTTTATTCTCCAATTACTACTTTAGCGTATCGAATTACTTTTTCATCAATTTTATAACCTTTTTGTACCACCTCAACAACTTTTCCTTTCAAGCTATCATCCGGAGCAGGAATTTTAACCAACGCCTCATGAAAATCGGTGTTAAAATCCTGATTTACCGCTTCAATTTCCACAATACCTTTATACTTCATAAAATCTTTGAACTTGGTATAAATCAGTCCTATTCCATCTTTAACAGCCACAATATCAACCGAATTTTCCATGGCTTGCATCGCCCGTTCAAAATCATCAACTACCGGAAGCATATCTACCAAAGTATCACCACCAGCAGTTTTTATCAAATCGCCTTTTTCCTTTAATGAACGCTTGCGAAAATTATCAAATTCAGCCGAAAGACGTAAGTATCTATCGTTTATATCGCTCAGCTTATATCGCATTTCAATAAGTTCGTTTTCCTTCTTTTCTAAGTCCGTGTGCTTTCCAGGTTTTTTCTTTTTTGATGATTTTATATCGTCTTCTGGAATTGAAACCTTTTCAGCTGACTGCATTTTTTCGTCTGACTGATTATCCGTATTTGAATTTTCAACAGTATTTTTAGTTGTTTTTTTCTCATTCACTGCTTGTTCATTCATATCATCAATCACCATAATTACTCCTTTTAAAATTAAACCGATTTTGTCATTCAAATTATTTGCCAATTATAGGGTAACGACAATTTGACACTAAATGAATGTGTAAATAGAGATGTGAGATGTGAGACACAAGATGTGAGATGTGAGACACAAGATGTGAGATGTGAGACACAAGATGTGAGATGTGAGACACAAGACGTGAGATGTGAGATGTGAGACACAAGACGTGAGACGTGAGATGTGAGATGTGGGATATTTAGTTTTAGTATCCAGCAACCAACTTCCAGTTACAAGCAACCGGTGACAACCAACCACCAGTTACATACAACCAGTAAATT
>DYQV01000507.1 GCA_020719105.1 Rikenella microfusus | reverse complement strand
TTAAGCTTTTGTTTTCTTGCCACAATAAGGACAAACCACCCATAGTTTTTCAAGTTGGCTAAAACACTTTTGGCAGGTTATTACTTTTTCAACCAACGATTTTATGGGAATACTGGTTTTAACGGTAAAAATATCGGGAATCTCTTTCAAAAAACTCGATTCGTTCCCTTTTTCGGTAATCAAGAATAGTTTGTCTTTGGCTCGGGTAATGGCAACATAAAACAAACGTCTTTCTTCCTCCAACAACAAATCGTGGTTGGCTTTTTTAATTACCTGAAATATACGGTCTTCCAGCCAAATATCGGGAAATCCGCCACTACCTTCAGTCAAACCCAAAATGAATACCACTTTTGCTTCCAGTCCTTTGGCGGCATGTATGGTTTTTGCTTGAACTTTTATATTTTCGTTTCTGAAACGGAAAAAATAAGGCGAATACATTTTACTCCTACGGTATAGGAATAGAATATCTTCATAAGTCATTCCGTCGTTTTGCAACTCTTTCACTTTGTTAAAGCAAAATTGGATGTTCTCCTCCTCGCTGCCACCCGAAAATACCACAATTTTATGTTCCGAGTTTTTTGACGCATATATTTCCTTTTCAACTTTAAATTTGTTGTGCTTAATAACCTCGTTGCTTGCCCCAACAATGTTTTGGGTGCTTCGGTAGTTCAAATTCAGTTTTACAACTTTTGAATCGGGAAAGTGTTTTTCAAAATCAACAATATAGCTGACGTTTGAACCTCTAAATCCATAAATGCTTTGCCAGTCGTCGCCAACACAGAACAATTGTGTTTCATCGGTTAACAAAAGCTTTAGCAAATCAACCTGTAAATTGTTTACATCCTGAAATTCGTCAACCAGAATGTATTGGTACTTGCTTTTGTATCTATTTGCAATATCGCTGTGATTTTGGAATAGGGAAGTGCTACGCGATATTAAATCGTTAAAATCAAGATACGATTTGTCGATGCAGTAGTTATTGTACTTTGCAACAATTGGAATAGCCAGTTCATAGAAATTCCGAACCCTTTCGTGTTGATCTTTTCTGGCATCTTCCAATACTTTATCCAAATCAATGTTTTCAACCTTTATCATATCGGTGATTCGCATTATTTGAGTAACAAAGTCTTTAACATTTTCATGATAGCCGTTAAACTCTTCCTTGTATGTTAGCGAAATTGTGTTGTGATAGTTTGAAGGCAGTCGATTTTTTACAACTTTATCCAATGTATGATTGAACAGAGCTGAATCTTTGGTCATGCTCTCGTATGTTTTCACTAAAAGCAAATTGCCTTTTTGAAATTGTTCTTCCTTGTTTTTGGTCGAAGAACTTTTATCGCTTAAATGTTCAATATAAAGATTGGCATCGGGAATGTAAAAATCGGGACGGAAATTAAAATCCTTCACATTTAGCAAAGGTTCGTATTCATATTTTATGCTATGCCTGTAAAACCAGTCGGCAATATACTGTTCCGATTTTGAACGGACTTTTGTTCCGTCGAGGGTGGTAAAATACTTACCATCTTTTGGCAGGTAATTGCCTTCGTTTTTATGGATTTTGTCAATAATGTAATCTAAAATATAACGTTTCAATAGAAGCAAATAATCTGTATCGTTGCATTGTTCAATCAGTAGTTTATGCACTGCTTCAAAAACGGTTTCGGAGGCAACATATTTCGATAGGTCATCTTCTTCGTCTCTTTTTTCGTCACCAATAATTTTGAATTTATTGTCAAATTCATTTACCCCATAGTTACGAAGGATGCTGTAGCAAAAGCTGTGAAAGGTCCTGATAGTCAAACCGTCAATCCATTTATACTTTTTTTGATAGCTAAACCTTTCCATTTCCCTCTCAGCTTTTGATAAACGTTTATCCACCATTATTTTTCCGTAACGCCCGGTGGTATCGGCTGAAATAATTAAACGGTCGAGCATTTCATTGGCGGCATTTTTAGTAAAAGTAATAGCAAGAATGCTCGATGGGCTTACCCCTTTTTCTTCAATCAGGTAAATTATTTTTTGCAAAAGTGTTTTTGTTTTGCCCGAACCGGCTCCTGCCAAAACCAGAATGCGTTTATGTTCGCTAACAACGCCTTCTTGCTGTTTATCGTTAAGTGAACTTAAATCGGTTTTGTTTTCAATCACTTGTTTTTAGTTTTAATATTATCAAAGCATTTTATCCTATTAA
>DYQV01000506.1 GCA_020719105.1 Rikenella microfusus | reverse complement strand
TTAAATACACCGGACACTTTAGCTTTGATAACCCAGTAATTAGGCTAAATTTGTATCACTTTTTCCAAAATACTATAACAATTGATAATGTTAATTTAATATATTACACATAGCAAAATGAAAAGAATCCGGGGATTTGCCAGTGATAACAATGCAGGAGTGCATCCTGAAATTTTAAAATCAATATTTGAGGCCAACAATGGCCACGCAATTGGTTATGGCGACGATAAATATACCAGCCAAGCTACGGCAACTATAAAAGAACTCTTTGGCGGTTCGGTAGATGTTTATTTTGTATTTAATGGCACGGGAGCCAATGTATTGGGAATCAATAATCTGGGACAATCGTATCATTCAGTAATATGCGCCGAAACGGCACATATCCAAGTGGATGAGTGTGGTGCCCCTGAAAAATTCACGGGTATGAAACTACTTTCAGTTGCCACCCCTGATGGAAAGCTTACTCCTGATTTAATAAAAAAGCATTTGCATGGAGTTGGGTTCGAACACCACAGCCAACCCGGTGTTATATCAATAACCCAACCTACCGAATTGGGAACTCTTTATACCGTAGCTGAAATAAAGGAACTGTCAGAGTTAGCCCACCGTTTGGGTATATATCTGCATATGGATGGAGCCCGGATTTCAAATGCGGTTGCATCTTTGAACATTCCAATAAAAGCATTTACCAAAGATGCCGGGGTTGATGTGCTTTCATTCGGCGGAACAAAAAATGGTATGATGTATGGGGAAGCAGTTGTTTTCATGAATCCGGGATTGGATCGGAACTTCAAATATTTCAGAAAGCAGGGGATGCAATTGGCATCGAAAATGAGGTACATTGGAGCCCAGTTTAATGCGTTTTTTAAAGATGGGTTGTGGCTAAAAAACGCCGCTCATGCTAATAAAATGGCACAACTTCTTTATCAAAAAGTTATAAATATTCCTGGGGTGACGGTTATCCAACCGGTACAGGCAAATGGCGTTTTTGCCATGATTCCCGGTAATTTGATTTCAAAACTTCAGGAAGAATATTTCTTTTATGTTTGGGACGAACAGAAAGACGAAGTGCGTTGGATGTGTTCTTTTGATACAACCGAAGATGATGTGAATGAATTTGCTGCCTTATTGCAAAAAATGGTTCAAAACCAATAACCATGGCCGAGCCTTTTGTATGGGGACACACAAGACGATTCAACGATTATCCGACCTATATAAAAAAACAGTTTGGTGGCCGGATTCAAAAAATATCGGTGAATGTAGGTTTCAGTTGCCCAAACCGCGATGGAACCAAAGGTGTTGGTGGTTGTATTTACTGCGACAACTCAACCTTTAAACCCGGATATTGCGAGCCAGAAATTAGCGTAAGAAAACAGATACAAACCGGTGTTTCCTTTTTTGAGCAAAAGTATCCCGACATGCTTTTTATGGCCTATTTTCAATCATACACTAATACATATGCTCCTGTAAATGAATTAAGGACAATGTACCTTGAAGCATTGGATCATCCGAAAATTATGGGTTTGATTGTTGGTACCCGTCCCGATTGTATCAATCCAGCGATTCTGGATATGCTTAAAGAAATATCGGCCAATAAACACGTAACCATTGAGCTGGGATTGGAGAGTACCTTAGACAAGACTTTACAGATAATAAACCGCTGCCATACTTGGAGTGATTCGGTGCAAGCCATTACCTGGTGCAACCAACGAGGAATTAAAGTAGGTGCCCACTTGATATTGGGATTGCCCGGCGAAACGCATGAAATGATGCTTGCCCATGCAAAACTAATTTCGGAATTACCCATTCATTCGTTGAAATTGCATCAATTGCAGGTAATTAAAAATACACAACTGGCAGCATTTTATAAGTCAGATCCTAATTATGTTCGCCTTTTTGATGCCGATGAATACATTCAGTTGGTTATCGAATTTTTGGAATATCTGAATCCCAAAATTGTTATTGAACGTTTCGTAAGTGTATCACCTATTGAAAAGCTTATTGCTCCAAAGTGGAACCAGCTTAAAAATTTTGAAATAGTAGCAAAAGTTGAAAAAGCCATGGAAGCTAAAAATACATGGCAAGGCAGGCTTTATGAACCCTAATGAAAGAAATGCTGACATATTATTATCCTCGAATCTTAATTAGCCCGGATTATTCATTAATAATCCTGACGATTAAGCTACACCTCAATATT
>DYQV01000505.1 GCA_020719105.1 Rikenella microfusus | reverse complement strand
GTCCTGTTGATATTTAATGAAATCTTTTTAGAGTTTGCGGAGACAAAATAATTAACTTTGTAGTTTTATAATACAATTATGGCAAAGAAACAACCGGGATTATACGGTATAACATATTCAAACAGAGATTTTACACAAGCAGACACTTGGGGCAAAAATCAATTTAACTCTTCATTCCCTGCTGGTTTGACAAATTTTCTTTCTTCGAGAAATTTAGATAACGTTTATATTTTCTTGGACAAAGAACTTAAAGTTAAACACGGTAAAATTTCGGCTGAAAAACTTTATGGAATAAATCCTACCTCTGACGATTTGTTTTTCTCATTTGAAAGTCAATACACACCTTATCAACAATTAGTTATTGGTACTTTACCTAGAGTTGATTTGGTTACTCAATCAAGAAGCAACGGACAGGTTTTGCGACCGATTGAAGTAAAACTAACTGCTCTACCCGACAATTCAACTTGTCATTTAAGCGAAGAAAATTACGGCTGCGAAATTGTTATCAGACCAGACACAATTGTTTATCTAGCTTGCAGTATTGCAGAAAATTTTAAAGATAATCGAAAACAACTGGCTCAATTATTCGGGAATAAGTTTGACAAAATAAAAGATTGGACAGATGGCTCTTCAGTATGGGCTTACATTCCTGATATGATTTCCGCCATTGACAAAATTGTGCTTTCTGTATTGGAAAAACAAGAACCGATTTTATTGCAACCGATATGGAAAACAAACGGAAAATCACCAAAACTTTCAGACAATTGCTTAGATGTATTTGTGTGGAGCAATTTTGCTTTTACACAACTCTTTGTTGATGTAGCACGTGGCGAACTTTCCGAAAATAACCGAATTACCAGACAGATTAGGACAATTATTTGGTTGTTCAAAATGCTATATGATTTTGCTAAACAGGGGCAAATCAATCATCACAAAATTATTGACGAACTTTCTTACAACACAAAAAACGACAAAGCATTTGCAGTTAGCGGACGCGTTACTCACAAGTATATGGCTTGTGCAGAATTGACCAGACCTAGAATTGAGAAGAAGGACATTAAGAAAATTATTCTTGGAGGTGGGCAGAATTTATTAAGCCCCGAAAGACGATTTGATGCGATAATTTATAACTCACCTGAACTATTCGCCTAATGAAAACAGTAGATTTATTTTCAGGCTGTGGCGGTTTATCGCTTGGATTTCAAAATGCTGGTTTTGAAGTTTTGGCAGCATTTGACAAATGGGAGCCAGCGGTAAAAGTTTATCGTGAAAATTTCGACCATTCAATTTATGATACGGATTTAGCAAGTGAAGAAGGTCTTGAATTTGTAAAAAGCATTAAACCCAAAATGATTATTGGTGGTCCACCTTGTCAGGACTTTTCAAGTGCAGGCAAAAGAGACGAAACTTTAGGTCGTGCAGATTTGACAATTTCTTATGCAAACATTGTAGCATCAGCAAATCCTGAATGGTTTGTAATGGAAAATGTTGAACGTATTACCAAAAGTCATATTTTAAAAGAAGCAATACAGATTTTTAAAAAAGCAGGTTATGGGATTTCTTACCAAGTATTAGATGCAAGTTTTTGTGGTGTTCCACAATCACGAAAACGTTTCTTTTTGGTTGGTCATAAAAACTCACCTGACAACTTTTTAAATCCTTATTTCAACAAAAATTTATCAAGCAAGCCAATGACATTGTTTGACTACTTTGGTAAATCATTAGGTGTTGAATTTTACTACCGACATCCAAGAAGTTATGCAAGACGTGGAATTTTTAGTATCTATGAACCAAGTCCAACAATTCGTGGAGTAAACCGACCTATTCCCAAAGGATATTCAAAACACGAAGGCGACCCAGTTGAGATTTCAGACAAAGTAAGACCACTTACAACAAAAGAAAGAAGTCTAATACAAACTTTTCCAGAAACATTTAAATTTAACGGAAGTAAGACTGACCTTGAGCAGATTATAGGAAATGCAGTTCCTGTCAAATTAGGAGCGTTTGTTGCAAATTGTATAAAGGAATACATTTCAGATAAGCAACATAACAAAATGATTAAAACTGGACAATTAGAATTAGTATATGGATAAACAAAGGCCAGCACCCAACATCGTGTATAAAACATTTGGCAGTCAGTGCGTTATCGGACATTTTAGCTCGTATCAAAAGTGGTTGTAACTTGACAGGAAATCGCTTCGAAATGCCAAACGTTTCATACACGCAACC
>DYQV01000067.1 GCA_020719105.1 Rikenella microfusus | reverse complement strand
TTAAAGCATCCTATGGTATTAAACATATAAAACGATATAACTTTTTTGCTGGCATGCCTGTTAATACTTAGTTTCGCATTTATATAAACTAATTATTACGGGTATGGATTTTTCTGAACAGGATTTGCGGTATTTAGGACTATTGGCTAGGCGATATCCTTCCATTCAAAAGGCCAGTACCGAAATTATCAATCTAAAAGCCATTTTGAGTTTACCAAAAGGTACTGAACATTTCCTAAGCGATTTGCATGGCGAATATGAGGCATTCACTCATTTATTAAACAGTGCATCGGGTGTTGTAAAGCGCCGTATAAGTGAAATATTTAAAGATACTTTACGTGAATCGGAAAAAGACAGCTTAGCCACGCTAATTTATTATCCCGAGGAAAAAATACGGTTGGTTATGCGTAAAGAGCCAGCGCTTGATGAATGGTATAAACTTACCTTGCACCGACTCATAAAAGTTTGTCGATCGGTTTCGTCAAAATATACACGATCGAAGGTGCGCAAAGCACTTCCTAAAGATTTTTCTTATGTTATTGAGGAACTCTTGCATGAGGATGAAAATAAAATTAATAAACAGCATTACTACGATGGTATTATTGATACGATTATTAGCACGGGCAGAGCAAAGGAATTTATTGTGGAGCTATGCATACTTATCCGTAAACTTGTAATTGATCGGCTGCATATTGTGGGTGATATTTTTGATAGGGGACCCAGTCCTGACTTGATTATTGAGACTCTTATGCTATATAAAGAAATTGATATTCAATGGGGAAATCATGATGTGGTATGGATGGGTGCCGCTATGGGTTCTACCCCTCTAATTGCCAATTTAATTCGCATTGCGGCCCGCTACGACAACCTGAGTACTGTTGAAGATGCCTATGGTATAAACCTTTTACCTTTAGCTACCTTTGCCATGCAAGTTTATAAAGATGATCCATGCAGTGCCTTTAAACCGAAACTTACCGGTAACCGAGAATACAACAACGATGAGATATTCATGGTTATGCAGATGCAGAAAGCTATTGCGGTTATTCAGTTTAAGTTAGAAGGACAATTGATTAAACGACACCCTGGATTTAAAATGGAAGATAGATTGGTGTTGGAACATATTGATTATGAAAAAGGAACCATTCGGATGGGACGAAAAACATATCCTTTAACAGACCATAATTTTCCAACCATTGATCCTAAAAACCCTTATCAGCTTACTTCTCAGGAACAGGAAGTAATGGAGCGACTGCGAAATTCGTTTTTAAAAAGTCAAAAATTACAACGGCACCTGAAATTTTTGCTTAACCGCGGAAGTATGTACCTTAAAATGAATGCTAATTTGATGTTTCACGGCTGCATTCCAATGACAGCAGAGGGAGAATTCAAGAAAGTAAAAATTGAAGGATCGTTTTATGCAGGAAAAGCCTTGCTCGATAAGTTTGATGAAATTATAAGGCAGTGTTATTACGACAAGCAAAATAACGGTGCCGATAGTGTGGGTCTTGACTATATTTATTATTTATGGTCAGGTACTGATTCCCCATTATTTGGAAAAACAAAAATGGCCACTTTTGAGCGTTATTTTATTGAAGATAAGGAGACTCATATTGAAGATAAAAACCCCTATTTTAATTTACGCGATCAAGAAGAGTTAAGTATAAAAGTATTGAAGGAATTTGGATTGGAAGAAAACCACTCAAGAATTGTGAATGGTCATGTTCCAGTTAAATTTAAAAAAGGAGAAGACCCGGTAAAAGGAAATGGCCGTATGATTGTGATTGATGGTGGTCTTGCTAAAGCCTACCAGCCCGAAACGGGTATTGCCGGTTATACACTCATTTACAATTCGTATGGATTAATGCTGGCCGCTCATGAGCCTTTTGATTCGACCCAAAAAGCCATTGAAGAGGAAACGGACATTATTTCAGACCTGAGGATATTGGAAAAATCTTCAGTAAGGCAGCGTGTTGGGGATACGGATATTGGTGAACATCTTCGAAAAGAAATTGGTGAGTTGGAAAATCTGCTTATTGCTTACCGAAAAGGTTATTTAAAGGAAGAAAGTATAGATATCAATTGACTGTAAATTATTCTCTTTTGTAGTTTATATGGGTACTATTTTATTAAAAATACCCAATTCATAGTTCCATTTTCAGTATTCAAACAGCAAACCTGCCCTAAATATAGGATTATCAATCGTTGTTCAACTAGTTCAAATTGAATGAAATCAGATTCGGGAATAAAATCACCAAAATTTTGTTTGAATTCTCTTGAATTTCTTGCCGATGACACATTAAAAAACATTCCGGGAATTCGGGTTCCCCAACCGATTGAAAAATTTCCATAGGAAGGTGACGAAATTTTTGAAATCCGGATCAAGGATTCATTGGATTCATCATTTTTTGACCAAATAAAAAATGAATTTTCGTTGGGTTGCAACAATACATCATCGGGTTTTATTCCTTTTAAAATTGAAGCTGTATTGTTTTTGGCATTATTGAGCTTTAGTTCCAACTTCGTATTAATTTCTAAATCTTTTGCGGTTACTTTTTTTGTTTGAAAAGTAATTAATTGATTGGTAATGCTTTCCTGCAAATTTATGTAATAGAGGAATAGCTGTTTAGGATTTTGTTCCATCATGAACTGTCCATTTAAAAACTCTAATTCGCTGCTTTTTTTTCCGGAATTTATTAAAACCATGTTGTCAAAACCATCGAGTCTCAATAAAGAATCTTGAAAGTAGGCAACTGACCTAAGATAATAAACCCATTGAAACTTTAGATTGATATTTTCAGTAATTTTTTCTGAAGTATAATGTTCTAAATCAATATAATACTTTTGATTTTGTTCATTGCTAGCTATGAGTTTTAGTTGAATCGGATCAAAACCATAGAATTTGTCAATTTCTTGCCAAAATGGATCGGCAAAACGGCCAATGGATTGTTTTAGGTTCTCATAAATAAAGGCTTGCGATACTTTTCTTTCAAGTGTAAGTGGATTCAGTGATTGAATACCTGATTTGTATTTTTTAGAGTATATCCATAGATTTTCCGGTGTACAGCCCAAAACCAAACAAGCTTCCGTGCTATCCATAACTCCCATTTCTTTTTGAGCAAGTATTTTACCGTCACTTAAACTATATACTGTTATGCGGGAACTATTATATCCAATGGAACGAGTATTTCCTTTTGAATAGCTTTCCGATTTGGCCCGGTAAAAATTTTCATGTAGAATAAGGTAATATGAATTGCCTTGCTTATATATTATTTTCTTTAGAATTTGATCAAACCTTCCAATTTGTGAATACGTGGGATTTGATATTAATAGCAAGGGAAAAATGACCCATTGAATTAAAAATAGTGATATTTTGAAATAGCGATGCATGCTGTATTTGATGGTTTTAGTACTATTTTTTTATCTAAAAAATAGAATTAGGATTGTAACAAATATAACAACTTTATTTTACATATACCATTAAAAGGTAGATGCCCAAAAGAAAGAATCCAGCAAATATAACTAGTTACCTAATACCCGACAACGTTAGCTTTGTAGGTAAAGTGTCCTCTTTAGGGATGCAAATCTTTATTTAACTCTATTTATTATCGTTCACCGATAAAAATTCCACGTTTAGCGAATAATATTTCAATAATTCATGGGATAGGAGAATATTTGCGTGAAATTAATTTTACTACGCAACTAATAGGTTGTTCAAACGTCTTGATGAAGTTAACCAAATTTGCACTTTATATAAGGCGTTGAATAATAACAAAAGTATATTAGGTATGCTTTGGAAGGATAGTTAAAGTTTAATACAATATAGATTTATTAACAAATGATTTATAAAAAAATATACCTTTTAGTTTTTTTATTGGGCGTTGTTTTAATTTCTCAGGCTCGCTCTGAAAAAAATGAAACTTACGAAATAAGAGGTCGTGTTTACGATAAAGATACCAAAGAAATGTTAATTGGGGCTACTATTTATATTGAGGAATTTAGAACAGGAACGGCAACTGATGGATATGGTTCTTTTTTATTGCACTTGCCAAGAGGTAAATTTCACCTACAGATTTCGTATATTGGATACAAGACTCAAAAAGAAGTGATTGAAGTAATTGGCAAACAAGATGTTGCTTTTTATATAGAAAGAGAAAGCCAGAAAATACAAGACGTAACAATTACTGCGGAGCGTTCCGATGAAAATTTGAAACGAACCGAAATGAGTGTTGAAAAAATGAAAATTCAACAAATCCGTCAGATACCGGCTTTTATGGGCGAGGTGGATATTATTAAAGCCATACAGTTGCTTCCAGGGGTACAGCCTGCAGCTGAAGGAACTTCAGGGTTTAGTGTTCGGGGAGGTAACATGGATCAAAACCTGATTTTAATTGATGAAGTGCCGCTTTATAATGCATCCCATTTTATGGGTTTCTTTAGTGTATTTAATAACGATGCCATAAAGGAATTGGAACTATATAAGGGTGATATTCCCGTGGCTTATGGTGGTCGCATTTCATCGTTATTAAATGTAAAAGTAAAAGAAGGAAATGGAACCCGTTGGCAAGGTTCCGGAGGAATAGGAACCATCTCCACCCGTTTTGCTATGGATGGTCCCATTAATGGTGATACCACCACACTTTTATTGGCAGGTCGCATATTTAATGCTCAATTGTATTTATTAGCCATGCAAACTCAAACCGATCAAGTGAATGGCGTAAATCTGTTTTTTTATGATATTAATGCAAAATTGAATCATCGCATTGACAAACAAAATACCCTTTCTATAAATTTTTATAATGGTTGGGACGCATTTAATCAGTCGGTAGCAAAATTCGGGTATGGAAATACTGCGGGATCAGTTAGTTGGATGCACTCATACAGTAGTGATGTTGCCACAAAGTTTACCCTATTATATGGCCGCTATGGATACCGTACTTCAGCCAGTTTCAATGATGCCTCGGGCTTTGTGTGGAATTCAAATATTAACGATTATGGATTCCGTTTAGACAACACAGTGTTGCTTGATTCTGAAAACACCATTAAATTTGGATTTTCATCCACCTATCACCGGTTTTATCCCGGTTTAATTGAACCCATAGGAAGCGAATCAATTTTTTCGGAATATGAATTGTTTCCCAATTTGGCTGTAGAATGGGGCATTTATGGCAGCAATGTTCAACAAGTGAGCGAACGACTGACATTGAAATATGGAATTCGTTTTTCCATTTTTCAAAATGTAGGACCCGGAACAGTTTATAATTTTGACACCAATCATGAAGCTACCGATAGCGTAACTTACAGTAGGGGTGATGTTTATAATGTTTATCAAGGATTAGAACCTCGCATTGGGGTTATCTATCAATTAAATGAGGCGTCATCAGTAAAAGCAAGTTATTCGCGTACCCGGCAATACATTCACATGGCTTCAAACAGTTCGGGAGGTACACCCTTTGATATTTGGGTTGCATCCAATCAGAATATCAAACCACAGATAGCCGATCAAGCTGCATTAGGTTATTTCCGGAATTTTTGGTTTAACCAGTTTGAAGGTTCTGTGGAGCTTTATTATAAAGAGATGCACAATACCATTGATTTTAAGGACCATGCCGAGTTATTTTTAAACCGCAAAATTGATGGGGAATTTCGGATAGGTGATTCCTGGGCTGCTGGAGCAGAATTTCAGT
Organism: Rikenella microfusus; assembly: GCA_020719105.1. Lineage (GTDB taxonomy): Bacteria > Bacteroidota > Bacteroidia > Bacteroidales > SZUA-534 > GWE2-40-63. Next base: position 5,194 of record DYQV01000067.1, on the reverse strand, counting down.
TAAAATATAATTTTGAACGACTAAACGGTTGGGTAAGTTATACCTTATCGAAATCAAGGAGAGATATACCTGAAGTAAATGCCGGTGTTGTTTATAATTCGCCTTACGATAAGCCAAATAATGTGGGAATTGTTGCCAATTATAAGCTAAACGATAAGTGGTCGCTTTCAGGTATCTGGGTGTTTGCTTCAGGAACTCCAATGACAGTTCCTGCCGGTTTTTATGTACAAGACAATGTACTTCAATTGTACTACAAAGATGGTGATCGAAATAAAGTACGCATGCCTGATTATCATCGGCTCGATTTGGGATTAACTTATTCTATGCCGGCCAAGCCCGGAAAAAGGTGGGCGCAAGAATTGAATTTTTCTCTTTATAATGCCTATGGAAGGCACAATGCCTGGTCAATTAATTTTGTTCGCGATGAGGAAACCAATCGGATTTATGCCGAAAAGACCTATCTCTTTTCATTTATTCCTGCAATTACCTACAATATAAAATTTTAAAAAATGAAATGGTTATTCAATATTTTTCGGATACAACAGCAAGTCATTTTTAGAATGATGGCCGTATTTTTATTACTACTGATGATATCTTGCACAGAGGAGATGGAATTGGAGCCGGCTGCTTATGTTAAAAATATTATTATTGATGCCACCTTGACTAACGAAAACCAGTATCAATTGGTACGATTGTTTTATACGCAAAGCTTTACCGATGATTCTTCGAAAATGGTTGAAGCAGCTATGGTAACTGTTACTTCAGGCGATTCTGTGGTTCGTTTTATTGAACGGGATACCTTTCCGGGTTATTATTTCAGTGAAATTCCATTTGCCGGTGAACCCGGAAAAACCTATCATCTGTTGATTACAAATGTGGATATTAATGTTGATGGAGAATGGGATGTTTTTGAAGCATCAGCCACCATGGCCAGTGCCTTGGAAATGGATTCGGTGACTTACACATACATTCCTCAATGGAAAGCTACCTCACTGAATTGTTATGCGTGGGATCCACAAGAGCGTAACTATTATAATTTTATTGCTTGGGTAAATGGTGTTATGGTAACCGATTCATTATTTGAATACAATGTTACCAACGATGACCAGTTTAATGGTAATTATACCAATGGGGTGACTTGCCAGTTTTTGCAGGACGAAAAGGAGTATGAACATATAGAAAATGGCGATACCCTTACTCTGGAAATTGATAATATTGATTTGGCTTACTTTAACTATATTAATAGTGCACAAAAAGAGTATAATGGATATAACCCTATGTTTGGAGGATTACCTGCCAATGTATCAAGCAATATTTCAAATAATGCCATTGGCATTTTTAGGGTATATACCGTGAGTAAAAAGTCATGTGTGGTAAAAGGATTGGTTAGGTAATAATTGAATACGGGATTGAGTTTGCAATAATCCATTATTTGATAAAACAAAACCAATAAGCAATATAAATTATCACTATTAGCCAAATAAAATTCCTTAAAAAATGACGAAAAAAAATAAAAATCGACATTCTGATAGATATACAGGCTCTACTGAGTGAATTCCCGAAGGGGGGCTAAATTACCAATCACAACCTGATAGTTACCAATAAGCCGTAAAAAAAGACAGCCAACCCTTCTGCAAAATTAAAAGAGCTGCAATGCCAACTCACAAGCCGACCCAAATTGCACCACATTTAATTTTGCCCGACCGCACTGACATTACAAAACTGTTGAAAAAAAACTAACGAACAAAGCCATTTTTTCATTACTTTTGATTCTATGAAATATGGCTTTGTTAACGACACCATGCCTAAAGAAACCATTTCAACCAGTTATACCTTTTCGTTCTGTGAAAAAAAACAACCTAATTTGGTTTGGCATTGGGACCCAACTATTATTTTACCTTATCAACCTAAATAGTGCTTCTAAGAAAATTTTTAAGTGGCTTTAAAAACGTCAAGAACAAGGCTTGCAAAGCCACGAAAATGGGAGTCCCGAATTCTCATGATGACCAGTTTTGGGGCAAGCGTAACCCAGTTATTGGCGTTTTCTTAGAGACACTAAATACAAATTCCCATTACCAGCACATCGTCAATTTGCTCAAAATCATCTTGCCAGGTTTTAAATGTTGCATCTAAGATACTTTTTTGTTCGTTCATCGGCTTGGTGTAATTTTCGAGTAGCAACTGTTTAAAAGCTTTGTATCGAAACCTTCTTTTTTCTGTGCCCCCAAATTGATCGGCAAAACCGTCAGAAAATAAGTAAATACAATCACCTGTATGGATTTTGAATTCATTCAATTGGAATTTTTCCATCTTTTTATATAAGGCAACAGGCATTTTATCGCCTTTTATTTCGTACAAAACATGACCGTCAAATTCAGTTGAATCAGCTCCATTAATTGAATCTCTATTTTTTGAGCGAATAAGATACATAGGAGCATTTGCTCCTGAGAATTGAAGCTCCATAGCTTTTAAATCAAAGGAGCAAAGGGCAACATCCATACCATCTCGTTGTTCCCCAATAACACTTTCCTGTTGTAACACATGTATTATTTCTTTCCGCAGCCGCTTTAAAATTATCGCCGGATGAGTAATGTATTCTTTATTGACAATTTCATTTAGGAATGACACTCCTAACATACTCATGAATGCTCCAGGCACACCATGCCCGGTACAGTCAGCCACAGCTAAAATGGTTCTATCTTCAATTTCAGTCATCCAATAAAAATCGCCACTTACAATATTTTTGGGCTTATACAATACAAAATGGTTCGGAAAGAGTTGGCTTAATCGCTCGCCTCTTGGCAAAATAGCTCGCTGAATATATTTAGCATATTGAATACTATCCGTTATTTCCTTATTTTTCTGAACAATTTCCTCTTTTTGCTGAATGTTTGTTTCAAGAGTAACATTTAATTCCTCATTAGTTTGGTTGAGCTCCTCATTTGTTTCTTCAATTTGTTTTATTTGTAACGCAATAATATTGTTTGCTTTTTTAATTCTAACATATCCAATTATAATAAGAATAACAATTAACAAAACACCTATCAAACCTCCCAAAAGAGCATTTTGCTTGATATGCTGCTGTCTAATTTCAACTGCTAATTTTTCCAGTTTTATTCGTTGCAGTTCAATTTCCTGTTGTTTCCGTTCTAAGTCAAACCTATTTTCAACAATACTTATTTGCTTTTGGCTTTCAATAGAGAATAAGCTATCGTGGGTTAATTTAAACATAACCGCATATTTAAATGCATCCTCAAACTTATTTTGTTTAGCGTATGCTTTTGATAACATCTCAGATGCCAAGCTAATGTTTTCTTTCGATCCGATTTGGATAGCAATTTTAATTCCTTTTAAACTGAATTCAACTGATTTTTCAAAACTATTCATCTCGTAAAGAGCCAATCCAATTTTTATATAATCGGCTGCAGCCTTGCTCTTTTCACCCAAATCCTCATGCAAAATTGATGCTCTCTGGAATTGTTCAATGGCTGTTAAATAGTTTTGCTTTTGCATGAATGCATTGCCCAAATTATAAATCGATTTAGCTACTTCACTCTTATCTCCTATTTCATTACTCAAATCTATTGCCTGCTGCAAGTTGCTGATTGCCTCTTCCAATTTTTCTTCCTTAATACTTAACTCTCCAATAGTATTTAAAATGTTTGCTATGATTCTCTTATTTCCTGCTTTTTCAGCAATTGCTAACGATTCATTAAAGTAAGTATGAGCCTTTCTGAAATTATTCTGCTTAAAATGAATGGTTCCAATATTAATTAATGAAATAGCTATTCCATTTTTATCATCAAGTTGCTTATCAATAGTTAATGATTTTTCATAATAATCAATAGCTGAGGCATAATCACCCTTGTGGTTATATACTTCACCTAAATTGTTATAGCACATTGAAATACCCAAACTATCTTTTAATTCGTTTTTTATTATCAAAGCCTCCAAATAACATTCAATTGCATTGCTGTAGTTGCTTTGTTCGTCGTACGATGCTCCCAAGTTAATCAATCGGGAAGCTATCGCTTTTTTGTCTCCCAAATTCCGACAAGCTTCCAACGACTTTTTTTGATACTCAATTGACTTGGAATGGTCACCCTGATAATTATACATTACACCAATATCGTTTAAACAAACCGCGATACCGCTTTTATTATCCAACAATTCATCAATTTTCAAAGCCTTTTCATAATTTTCAATGGCTTTTGGGTAATTATCTTGATAGGCATTGGTAAGTCCCATTTTTTTATAGCAATCGGAAATTCCTGATTCACTTTTGAGATTTCGGTATAAAACAATTGCTTTTTCAAAATAATTGATTGACGTAACATAGTCTGCTTTATAAAAAGCCTGAATTCCCATTATTTTTTGAGCATCGGCAATTCCGCGGGTAAAACCAATCTTTTCGGAAAGAAAAAAGGCTTCCTCTACATAATTTGCAGCTTTCGGCGATTTAGCCATACGGTAAGCCTCGCTTAGGTCATTCAATAAGTCCACCTTAACCGTATCATTGGATATTTTTTCCAAACTATTTAACAAACTGTCTATCAGTTTATTTTCCTGGGCCATTGACAAAAATGGCGTCAAAAAAACTAAAATAATAAACCCTAATGCAATACTTTTTTTCAAATTATTATAAATTTTAAATCAATTAGGAATGTATTGCTGTTTTCAATAAAATTGAATATTTTTTTAAAAATAATATTATTATAGTGGATATAAAGTTTTTATGAAACTTTTTTCATTTACATATAGTATTGATGAGTAATATCAATTAACGGTCAGAATACACAAGGATTTGAAAACAGCATTTAGAAATAACCATTTATTAATTATCTTTACCGCTGGAGAGGTGCCAGAGCGGTCGAATGGGACGGTCTCGAAAACCGTTGTCCGCCACGGCGGACCGCGGGTTCGAATCCCGCCCTCTCCGCCAAATATTTATTTGTCAGATATTTACACGCATTATTTGAAAAAGTGATGCGTGTTTTTATTTTTTTAAAGGACCATCCAGAGAATCATACCCTGGATGGTTATTTGAGCGAATCCTTATGGGTTGAAACATAAAATGCACATTTGCAATTTACGTTTTTATGCTTTTGTGCTTGTTTTTTTGTTTAATGTTTTTACATTTAACAAACCACTGCCACCAATTAATGGTTCTACAAAACGGATAATTGAAAATTAA
>DYQV01000504.1 GCA_020719105.1 Rikenella microfusus | reverse complement strand
ATAATTCCCCAATAAAGAAAATAAGCCAAAATTAAGCCCAAATAAGAATACCCAATAAAGATTAACTCCAAAAAAGAATAACCCCAAAAAGTAATTCCCCAATAAAGAAAATAAGCCAAAATTAAGCCCAAATAAGAAAAATGTAGAGAAGTAGGCAAAAAGGAGAGAAAAGTTAAGAAAAGGGCCAAAAAGGGTCAATAAAGGGGAAAAATGGATAAGGTTAAGGCGGATAAAAGGCAAAAATTAGGCGCAAAAAGAAAATTAGGCGATCAAAAACTATAAAGGGGGGAAAAGGAATCAAAAGCAAAGAAAAGCCCATTCCCCAATTTTTGTTCCCGTAAGCTGAAGGAAAATAATTGTTTCCTTCAGCCTGGTCATATCCAAGTAAATTTTCAAAATCGGAAATTAATTGGTAATCTTGTGAAAATCCTTTTTAAAGTTTTGTCATTCAATTGGTTGGGTTGATTTTCACCCCTGTATAGGCTATTTTCGCCACTATGTCGCAAATCAATAAAATAAACGTGCCAATGTGTCTGATTTTCAAAACTTTAACCGATATTTTAAGCTCATATTATTGTTAAATAGCCCGCAAAACCTCTTTTTTATTTTTCAAATGCTCTCCGATTGTTTTTTCCGTCTGTTCCGGTTGGTTTCGATTCTGCGAATCGTTTGGTTTTGATTTGCATTTCAATTTTCCTTTTTCCCCTTTATAATTTTTTTGGTTTTCCATCTTAAACATTCTTTTTTGAACAGCCTATTTCTTCGTTTTTTTTTAATTAAAAAGAATTAAAAGGACTTAAAAAGAATTAAGGGGCTTGTAATTATCTTATTTGCAATTAATTACAAAGGCAAATAGTACAAATCTCGGACCAAATAGTACAAATCTCGGACCAAATAGTACAAATCTCGGACCAAATAGTACAAATCTCGGACTGCAATAATTTGGGTTATTAACAACCAAAAAAAGCAAGTAGGAGATTAAAAAAAATTGTGCTATTAGTACAAATAATTTATTTGTACTATTTTAGCATCATGATAAAAGGAATTGCAACAAAAAACAGGGATGCTTTGATGTCCAGCGAGATATTTGAAAAGCATCGATATAAGCTAAAGCTAAACTCTCACAAGCTATTGCTTGGGCTTATTCAGAGCATTGACCATGATGCAAAAATGTTTACTGAAGTTGGTTATGATATTCAAGGATTGTTTAAATACTTGCATTTGGAAAATAGAAATGACCGCTATGACGTAGTGCGAGAGTGTTTCGAGGATATAGTTAAAAACCCTTTGATTGTAAAAACGAGTGAAAAAAAGTGGTGGGGTGCGCCCTGGCTCTCGTATGAGTTTGATGAAAACCAAAGCCAATTTGTAAAAATTGAATTTACTCCAAAAATTCGACCTTATTTATTGGACTTTCAGAAGTTCATTCATTTGAAAGGTCGCTACATTACTGCATTTAGCAGTGATTATGCAATAACGCTTTATCCGGTTTTCCGATGGGTGCTTGAAGCTTATCATGGAAAGCATGATTTATCAATAGTGCGCTTGAAAGAAGTCACATTTACCGATGATGAAAAGGAATACCCTGCTTACAATGTAGGGGCATCAGCAACAAAAAATTTTCTATATCGGGTTGTTGGTGTTAAAATGGACACGAAAACCAAAAAAATAGAAATCATAAAAGACAGTCCTTTGTGGGAAATCAATGAAAAATCTGACCTTGCGGTTCATGTGGTTGGCTTTGTCAAATCGGGTAAGAAATATACAGGTCTAAAGTTCCATGTAGTCAAGAAAGATGCCAAGCAAAAAGTAGAAGTGGTGCATAAAGTCCCGGATGGGAATATGGCGCAAGTACGGATTCCGCTAAAAGACTTTTACGAAACACTGAACGGCTACAACAAACGGGCTAAAGCTGCAAACCAAAAGGAGCTTAATGTCCATGAATATGCGGAAATGGGCGGGTACTATATACATAGCAACTTTGTCCATAAAAAAATGAGCGATACGGAGCGAAAAGATGCAATCAAGGTAAGGGATGCTCAAGTAATAATTAAGCAAGAAAAAGAACAAAAGAGGACTTGGAAAACTGAAGGTATTAAGGAAGTTTTTGCTCGCCATCGGCAAACCGATCTGTTTGAGCAGATAGAAAGAGAAACCAAAAAAGATTTATAAAGGGGGTAAAATGAAGTGATCCTAAAAAACCACAAAACATCTAACTATGAAATATAACTTA